>NZ_JBHWYR010000004.1:0-178033 GCF_042728695.1 Bacillus sp. NPDC060175 | reverse complement strand
GATTAATTATAATTTATTGCATGTAAAACGGTATGGAGGGGCAGAAATATGTTTCAAGGAAAATTAAGGAGTAGTAGTTTAAAAACAAAGTTACTTGTGTCATTTATTATTATTTTAATTGTACCAAGTATTATAATTGGCTGGACGTCTTATCAGCAGGCGAAGGCAAATTTTAATGAAACAATTTTGCAATCAGCAAAAGATAACGTGAAGATTTTAAATAATGTAATTAATAAAGAATTAGATAGTAAGAAAGTAGATGCAGCATATTTTACAAAATTATTCACTGGAGCGAGTTATCAAGCAGATCAACTTCAAAACGTGCAAAATAAATTAGAAGAATATAATAAATTACATCCAGAAATGGAAGCAATATATACTGGATCTAGTAATGGGCAATTTATTCAATCACCGGCAATTCAAATGCCAGAAGGGTATAATCCTGCAGAAAGAGATTGGTATAAAGAGGCAGTGAAAAAAAATGGAGAAGTAATTATTACGGCTCCATATAAATCAAAAACGACAGGAAATATTGTTGTTACAATAGCAAAACAAAATGAGGATAAAAGTGGCGTTCTCGGTATTGATTTAATTATAAATGATATTGTAAATACTTCGAAAATGGTTAATATCGGTAAAGAAGGGTATGTTGCAATTTTTGATCAGGATAAAAATGTGGTAGCACATCCAACGCTGAAGCCAGGGGAAAAGGTAGAAGAGAAACTTGGAAAGGAACTGTATAAACAAGAAACAGGTGATTTTCAATTTTCATTAGATGGCGAGGACCGCAATATCACTTTTAAAACAAATAAGCAAACCGGATGGAAAATAGCAGGGATTATGCCTTCAAAAGAAATTATTCAAGCGGCTGAACCTATTTTCTATAAAACAATAACTGTTATTGGTATCTCATTAATGATTGGTGGGGTTTTAATTTACTTCATAATTGCTTCTATTATTAAACCGTTAAAACAACTTGTTATATCATCTAGGAAAATTAGTGAAGGTGATTTAACAGAATCTATTACAGTTCATTCTAAAGATGAAATTGGGCAGTTAGGAGAAAGTTTTAATGAGATGGCATCATCATTACATAATGTCATTTCCAATATAAATATTTCAGCAAGTCATGTAGCAGCATCTTCAGAAGAATTAACAGCTAGCATGAAGCAGACAAGTGAAGCGACAGAACAAATTACACAAGCTATAGAGCAAGTGTCGAGTGGGGCTGAAATACAAACGAGAGAAGTTGAAGAAGGAGCGACATTATTAGAAGAAGTTACAGAAGGAGTTCAGCGTGTTGCTGATAGTTCTTCATTAGTATCAACAGCTTCTATGTATACGAAGAAAAAAGCTGAAGATGGTGGGAAGTTAGTTCAACAAACTGTGAATCAAATGCAATTAATTCATGAGTCTGTTTCAAAGTCAGATAAAGTCATTGTTTTATTAGATGACAAGTCGAAACAAATTGGTGCTATTCTAGAAGTGATTCAACATATTGCAGAGCAGACAAACTTATTAGCATTAAATGCTGCAATTGAGGCTGCAAGAGCTGGAGAGCAAGGCAGAGGTTTTGCAATTGTAGCAGATGAAGTACGGAAATTAGCAGAACAATCGGGACAGTCTTCTACGGAAATTGGTAAGCTAGTAAAAGAGATACAATTTGATATAAAAGAAACTGTAAGCTCTATGAATCAAGTTGGGACAGAGGTACAATCAGGACTTGTAGTTGCAAATGAAACGAAGCAAAGCTTTGTAGAAATATTGAAATCTACAAATGATACAGTTGTACAAATTGATAGTATGGTAGAAGTAGCGAAACAAATGACGGTAGATGCAAAACAAGTAAGTGCATCTATTAATGAAATTGCAGCTACGATTGAAGAAAATGCAGCAAGTGTTCAAAATATTGCTGGCTCCTCTGAAGAACAATTAGCTTCAGTAGATGAAATCAATGGAGCAGCAGTTCATTTATCGCAAATGGCAGAAGAATTGCAAGAGATGATCGGTAAGTTTAAAGTATAATAACAAAATTAAGAAACGAGGTAGTGGTTCTACCTCGTTTTTTTTTATGGAGATAAAAATAAAGAAATATGTAGTAACCGTGTTATGATTAAGTGCAATGATAAAAAAACTGTATTTTCTTTAAATTCTATCTTTATTCATGTTAGGGGAATGGTTTTGAAATTTAAAAAATTAAAACTACAACCGAGAATTACATTAACTATTAGTACACTTATTCTTGTTGTGCTTATGCTAACAAGTTATTTATTTTACTATATATTATCTGAAACAGTAGAAGAGCAAATTGGTAAAAGGGCTTTGCATGTCGCGAAAACAGTTGCCGCTATACCAGAAATCGGGGAAGCTTTTCAAAAAGAAAATCCAGCTTCTATTATTCAACCGATTGCGGAAAAAATTCGAATTGATACAGATGCTGATTTTATTGTGGTTGGAAATAAAGAAGGGATTCGTTATGCACATCCTAAGAAAGATAAAATAGGAGAAGCAATGGTTGGTGGAGATAACCAAGGAGTTCTATTAGAAGGGAAATCATACGTTTCGAAAGCAACGGGATCATTAGGACCGTCGTTACGCGGAAAAGTTCCAATCCGTAATCAGGATAATGAAATTATTGGCGTAGTATCTGTTGGATTTTCAATGGATGATATTCATGAAGCGGTAGAAGTGTATGGGAAGCGTGTGTTTTGGATCACAGTAATAGGTCTGTTAATTGGGATAATCGGCTCTATATATTTAGCGGGAAGTATAAAAAGAATGATGTTTGGAATGGAACCAGAAGAAATTTCATCTTTATATGAAGAGCATAGTACAGTGATTCAATCTGTACGAGAAGGGATTATCGTAATTGATAAAAAGGGCATGATTAGTTTAGTCAATCAAGCAGCCTACGATATTCTTTCGCTAGACAAACAAAAAAATATCATTGGATCATTTATTTTAAATATAATTCCTAATTCATCCATACTGGATGTACTTCAAACTGGTGAAGAACAGTTTGATCGTCAATTAAATATAAAAGGGCAGGCTGTTATTGCTAATCGTCTACCTATTAAAGTAAATAATAAAGTAACTGGCGTCGTATCTAGTTTACGTTTGAAATCTGAAATGGATCAGTTAACAGCAGAATTGTCTCAGACGAAGCAATATACAGAGGCGTTACGGGCACAAACACATGAATATAACAATTTATTGTATACGCTTTCAGGTCTTATTCAGTTAGAGTCATATGAAGATGCCTTAGAACTTATTCATAAGGAAACGGCGGTATATCAAGATTTTGTTCAATTTATTATGAAGCGAATTCAAAATCCGTGGCTAGGTGGAATTTTAATAGGATTCTATAATAGGGCACGAGAATTGAAGATTGATTTTGTGTTAGATCGAGAAAGTAGTTTAGAAAAGTTAAGTCCGCATATTGATAGTAATTATGTTGTTTCTATACTGGGAAATTTAATTACGAATGCATTTGAAGCAATTGAAAAAAATCAAGAGTATGACAAGAGAGTTAGAATGTTTGTAACGGATATTGGAGAAGAAATATTAATTGAAGTGGAAGATTCAGGACACGGAATTCACGATGAAATAATTACTAGCATATTCTATAAAGGTTTTTCGACGAAAGAGGGAGGAAAACGTGGATATGGATTAGCAAAAGTGAAAGAGCTAGTGGAAGATTTAAATGGAAGTATTGCAATCGAAAAAGGGGATTTAGGTGGTGCGTTATTTATCATTGCATTACCGAAAGAGAGAGGCGAATTGTAATGACTGAGGGGATTGAAGTATTGATTGTAGAAGATGATATTCGGATTGCGGAAATTCATCGTCGTTTTACTGAAAAAATTGAGGGGTTTAAAGTAATTGGAACAGCAACGACTGGGGAACAGGCGAAAGAATGGCTAGAATTTGTGAAGCCACAGCTCGTTTTATTAGATGTATACTTACCTGATATGCAAGGAACGGAACTTGTCACATATATTAGGCATCATTTACATGATACAGACATTATTATGATTACAGCTGCGTCGGAAACAGATGTAGTACGACATGCTTTACGAGGCGGAGTAACAGATTATATCGTAAAGCCACTTATGTTTGACCGATTTAAAGCGAGTTTGGAAAGTTACCAAAAAAAGATTGTGCAGTTAAAGAAAAATAATCAATTATCTACAGAACAAATTGAATATTTATGGTCTCAAAGGGGCGTGAAGGGAAATCAAATAGAATATGCCCCGAAAGGGATAGATCCTTTAACTTTAGCAAAAATAAAAAAGCACATGTTAACAGTTAATGAAGAAGGAATTACCGCAGAAGTGTTAAGCTCAATGGTTGGGGTAAGTCGATCAACAGCGAGGCGCTATTTAGAGTATTTAATATCTGGAAAGAAAGTACATGCAGAGCTTATATATGGAAGTGTAGGGAGACCGGAGAGAAGGTATTTTCTTGGTTCTTCATAACAAAAAACAGTAGAGGATTGCATTTTCTCTACTGTTTTTCGCGTCTTATATTGGAATAATTCCAATTAAAATTCCAGTAATCAACATAACCATTGTCGTTCCAACAGCCCACAATAAAGTAAAGCGTTGGTGTTCACCAAAATCAACTTTTGCCATTCCGACTAATAAATAAGTGGAAGCAACGAGTGGACTTAATAAGTGAACGGGTTGACCGAGCAGGGAAGCACGTCCCATTTCAGCTGCACTAATTCCGTAAGTGGCAGCAGCTTTCGTTAAAATAGGTAATACCCCGAAGTAAAATGCATCATTGGACATGAAAAATGTGAACGGCATACTAAGAAGAGCTGTAATGATTGGCAATTGTGGTCCAAGAGCATCTGGTATAAGAGTTACTACACTTTGAGCCATCGCATCTACCATTTTTGTTCCAGATAAAATGCCAGTGAAAATTCCAGCAGCAAATACGAGAGAAACAACTGCCAATACGTTTCCTGCATGAGAGGCAATACGTTCTTTTTGTTGCTCTAAGTTTGGATAGTTAATCATAACAGCAATAGCGAAAGCGACTGTAAAGAGAACAGGTAAAGGCATAACTTCTAGTATGAGACAGACAAGTAATGTAGCGGTCAATAAAAAGTTAATCCATAGAAGTTTAGGGCGTTTATGCACGGCAGCTTCTACTGTTGCAGCTTGCTCATCCATTGTTTGCATTTGTTTTAAATATTGTACATCCATAATGCCTAAACGTTTTCTTTCTTTTTTTCCAAGATAGTAGGCAACGAAAACTACCCAAATTGCACCAGCAATCATTCCTGGTATAAGTGGTGTAAAGAGCTCTGATGCATCTAGTCCAAGTGCACTCATAACTCGAGCAGTTGGTCCACCCCAAGGTGTAAGATTTGTCACACCTGCCCCTAACATAACAACCCCAGCTAATATAAGTGGATTCATTCCGAGACGTTTATACAATGGGTACATTGCGGAAACAGTAATCATATACGTTGTTGTTCCGTCCCCATCTAATGAAACGATAATAGTAAGAATAGCTGTACCGACAACAATTTTTAAAGGATCCCCTTTTACAAATTTTAATATTTTACTAATGACAGGATCGAATAAACCGCTATCAATCATAATTCCAAAATATAAAATGGCAAACATAAGCATAATACCGGTAGGTGCTAATTTTTGAATGCCCTCTAACATCATAGGACCCATGTCTGCATAAAAGCCGCCAATTAATGCGAAAGTAATTGGAATTAATATTAATGCTACTAATGCTGACATACGTTTCGTCATAATTAAAAACATAAAGACACATACCATTGCAAACCCAAGTAGAGCTAACATTTGATCTCCCCCTCAAAAAAATGATTACGCTTTCAAAATAAAATAAAAATTCAGAATAAGGTTTTTTGTTTATCATAAAAGCATCTATTCAAATGGTAAATAATTTGAAAAATAAAACCATTAGAAGCATAATTTTTATTTTGGTCATATTGTTCACGAAGGTAATTTTGAATTTTTAAAAATATAATTTACTTCTAACAAGAATGATAGAATAAGGTGAAAATAGTGAAGTGCGAAGTAGGGAGTAGATTTTGAATGGAAACGAGAATAGAAGAAGTTTATAGTTCTTATGAGGGGAAAATAGAAGAGATTTTTGTTAATGAATCTTCTTACGTATATGAGTGGGAAAAATTAATGATGATCCGAAAAAATAACGGTGAGCTTGAAAAAGTCGCGGTCGGTATCAGTGGAAATATAAGATTAGTAAATGTAGAAGTTGGGCAGAAAATTAATACAGATACATTATTAGTTAAGTTAGAAGATGATTTATTAATTACAGGCTGTGAATGATGAGAGATGTGTAGAAATAGCTACACATCTTTTTTGTTTCCTATATTACAAAAAGCACATTGTTTTTTCACAAATCCCACACAAGTTTTTGATATTCTCCTTGTGGAGTACGGTTTTTAGGGAGGAATATTGATGAGGATAAAATATGTCGCACTTGCTATATGCTTATGTTTCTTATTTACGATAGTGGGATGTGGGAAAAAGGAAACAACAGCTGTGGCAATTGATGAGAAACATGATAAGTGTGATATTTGCCAAATTGGGGTAACGGATAATCAATTTGCAACAGAAATCATTTTAGAAAATGGAAAAGCGTTAAAGTTTGATGATATTGGTTGTATGTATAAATGGATGGAGATTAATTCAGGTGAAAAGACGAAAGAAAAATTTGTTCGAGATTATGATTCGAAAGATTGGATTTCGTTAGAAGATGCCACTTACGTATATGATAAAACAATAACGACACCAATGGCTTATAATGTCATTTCATTTAAAAATAAAAAAGATGCAGAGAGCTTTGTATCTAACTATAAGGGGAAAGTTCTTTCGTATAAAGAGCTATCTAAGCATAAATGGGAAATGAATAAAGAGATGATGGGGAAACCAACAAAAGGGAATACCGGTGGGCATTCTCATTAAAGTGAAGAAGTATTTATAATGTAGGACAGCCATGTATGGTTGTCCTTTTCTATTATTACTCAGGTGCAAATATAGAAAAGGTGTAAAATTTTCAGAAGAACGGTTACAATGGAATATAGTAACCTAAAGCAATCATTTATGTACTTTTTAGAAATGTATACAAATGCGGTAAAAACGTGCTAAACTAATTGCTTCATAATGTTAATGATGAGGCCATCAGGCGTATCATTCCAATAGGTTGAGAAACATAGTATAAGCTTAAGATAATCCGATTAAAGAAGGAATATAAAGGGCTTATGGATAAATGTACTCAAGAAGAGTTATTGTATGTGATGGAGGAATGGTTAAGAAAACATTATCTTTCATAGGAGCTGTAGTTGTGAGAAAACAAAAAATTTTATTATGTATGTTATTAGGACTTTTAATGACGGTAGTGGCTTGCGATAAGCAAGAAGAAGCAGAATCGAAACCGGTTCATGTGAAAAACGAAAAGAAAAAAGAAAAGCATAAAGAACAAGAAGAAGTTAAAGAAGAAAAAAGTATAAATTTAATGGACAAACAGTTGTTACTTTCAGCGACTCTTGGAGACACAGAGACAGCTATGAAGCTAATTCAGGATGGAGCGAATATAAACGTAGAAGGTGACAACCGAGAAACGCCTATCCTTGCAGCAACGTACCAAAATCATGTAGAGACAGTTAAAGCATTAATTGGTGCAGGTGCTAATATTGAAGTCAAAGATGAGAAACAAAGCAATCCATTCCTTTATGCAAGTAGAGAAGGGTATACGGATATTGTAAAAGTATTAATTAATGCAGGAGTTAATACGAAAGAAACGACTAAGTCAGGTGGCACAGCACTCATTTCTGCATCTGAGCGTGGTCATGTAGAGGTTGTTAAAGAATTATTAGAGCATACAGATATTGATGTGAATTATAAGAATGAACGTGGTGGAACAGCTTTATTAGAAGCAATTGTATTGGGAAATGGTAGTGAAAGCCATAAGAAAGTAATTCAAATGCTTATTGACCACGGGGCAGATGTAAATATGGCCAATAAGGAAAATATTACGCCGCTGCAATATGCTGAAAAAAGAGGTTTTAAAGATATTGCGAATATGTTGAGGATAGCTGGAGCGAATGAAGTAGTGCAGCCGCAACCACAACCGGTGGAATAACAAGACGAAGGAATAAAGAGTGTGAAATAATCCCATTTAGATAGACAGAATGAAGAAGTCATTTTAGTATGATTGATTCAGTAATGTGTATTTAAATGGGATTTTTGTTTTGAACATCAAAAATAGAGTATGAATGGATGGTAAAGGAGGGTATAAATGCAATTTTCAGAACTTGAGTTAATAGCAATTCAGGCAGAGGTTTTATTTGTTCATAATCAAGTAGGAAGAATAAAGAGTGTAAATGAACAGGGAAATCCGAAAGCACCACGTTTTTTTCTTGGCAAAACTCGTGAAGGGGATATAACGAGATATCATTGTAATCTGGATGGTGAAATGATAAGTAAGATTGAGAAATTAATTCGAGAACGTTCAAATCACATAGAGATAGCAAAGATCATGAAAGTATTAAATGAAGAGAGAACGGTGGAGAATATTTGGATGGGTCCTGCTTTCATGTTCCCTAATAATTTACATAAGCCAACTAGAACGATACAAATAACAGAGAAGAATAAAGAGCTTTTGCGAGAAAATTTTCCTAATCTAATAGAACAGATGGAATGGAGGCAACCTTATTTTGCAATTGTAAAAAATGAAAAGGTAGTTTCTATATGTTGCAGTGCCAGAAGTACGCCCGTAGCTGCTGAGGCAAGTGTGGAAACTTTAACGGAGTTTCAAGGGAATGGATATGGTGTTGATGTCGTTACAGCCTGGGCAATATCAATACAAGAGGAAAAGCGCATTCCGCTTTATAGTACTTCTTGGGATAACTTTGCTTCGCAAGCAGTGGCAAGAAAACTAAAGCTCATTAATTATGGCATGAACTTACATATGGATTGAATTTCAAACATTGTTGCATTTTGTTGAAGTATATTCGTATATATAGATTGATTTAAAAAATGATGTGGTGAATATTTACATTCGATTAACACCTAATTAACAATTTATCAAAACTGACTTAATAAATGCGTAATATAGTAAAGGTAACAAAATAACTAGGGTAGAGAACATTTGAGAACACCCGCTTACATATAACGTGCCACTTTCTTAGGTGTGCTCTATTCCCTAGAGTTCAAATAAGGAGAAAGGTGTTCTATGTAAGTAGGTGTTTTTAGTTTGGACAAAAATAGAAAAGCTAGGTGGAATAAATGTTTAAAGAACCTTATATCGCGATGATAAAGGATTGGAAAGGGTATAAAGCATATAAAAAATTACCGAAAACAGTTTTTCTTATGACTGGTTCAATGCTGGAGCTACCAGAGCGTGTATACGAATTACAGAAACATGGACATGATGTATTTCTTCATTGTGATTTTATACAAGGCTTAAATACGAACACAGAGGAAGCCCTTTTGTATATTCAAGATGTTATCGGAGCACAAGGTATTATTTCAACAAAAGGTTCGACAATTCGAAATGCCAATAAAATTGGATTAAAAACAATTCAACGAATTTTTATTGTCGATACTTTATCTCTTACAAAATCAATTGAAAATTGTAAAACGACTAAACCGAATGCGGTAGAGATTATGCCTGGAATTATGCCTTCTATCATTAAACAGCTAGCAGAGGAAATAGAATTTCCCATTATTGCAGGTGGATTGATTCAAACGCGGGAAGATGCGGAAATTGCGATTCGTGCAGGAGCAAGTGCGATTTCAACGAGTCATTATGAAGTATGGATACGAGAAGAAAAAAGGAGTGCAACCTTGTGATCGAATTGAAAGATGTTTCAAAGGTATATAAAAATGCGGAAGAGACAGCGGTTAAAGACGTATCGGTTCATATTAAGAAGGGAGAATTTTTTGTTTTAGTTGGACCTTCGGGATGTGGAAAAAGTACATTACTACGAATGATCGCTGGCTTAGAAGAAATCTCTTCGGGAGATTTAATGATTAATGAACGTGTTGCAAATGATTTAGAGCCGAAAGACCGTAATCTATCAATGGTATTTCAAAATTATGCATTATATCCACACCTAACTGTAGAAGAAAATATTTTATTTGGACTTAAGGTAAGGAAGGTACAAAAAGAAGAGCGACAAAAGCGATTAATGGATGCTATTGAAATGGTAGGACTGAAAGAGTATGTGAAAATGAAACCGGGCCAATTATCAGGCGGGCAAAGACAGCGTGTTGCGCTTGCCAGGGCGATCGTGAGTCAAGCACCGATTTGTTTAATGGATGAACCACTTTCGAATTTAGATGCGAAATTACGTGCGCAAATGAGGATTGAAATTAGAGAAATTCAGCAACGACTAGGAATTACGATGATTTACGTTACTCACGATCAAATAGAAGCGATGACTATGGGAGATCGTATCATGGTCTTAAATAAAGGAAGTATACAACAAGTTGGAACACCGCTTGATATATACAACGAACCAGCAAACGAATTTGTTGCAAGTTTTATAGGTTCTCCTTCTATGAATATAAATGATGGAGAAGTGGATAAAGAAAAATGCGTATTACATATAGGGCAATTGCAAATTCCATTATCTATTGGACAGTTAAAGCAATTACCAGAAGGAACAATTCGAATAGGCATGCGTCCTGAGCATATTGCATTGTCTGAGGAAGGACAAGAAGTTACGCTGCAATCTGTAGAAGTGTTAGGGAATGAATCGATATTAAACTTTACGATAAATGGGGCAACTTGGAGTGCAAAAGTTGTTGGACAGTTGCTGTTGAAAAAGGGTGACAAGGTAAAATTATTATTCTCGCAAGAAAAACTATGCTTCTTTCACCAAAATACGAATGAACGATTAAAAGTGGTAGCTGAAGAAGAGTTGAAAGTGGTGGCGAAATAATGATTGAAGTAGGCAAGTTACCAGTTCAAACAAAAGTATTAAAAAAGAAGAATTTATGGGGCAGAACGAAAGAGTTAAGAACGGGATTATTATTTCTAGCACCATCCATCTTGCTATTTTCAATTTTTCTGTTCTATCCATTGTTTAGGACGATTTACTATAGTTTTTATTTAACAGATATACACGGAGAAGCAAATCTTTTTGTGGGCCTAGAAAATTATCAATATTTATTTTCTGATCCTGCTTTCTACAAAAGTGTAAAGTCAACTTTATTATTTGTTTTATATACAGTGCCTACTAGTATTGTATTTGCTTTATTTCTTGCATTAATTGCAAATGAAAAAGTAAGAGGTATTGGGTTGTTCCGAGTGCTCTTTTCTTCAACGATGGGGATATCAGTAGCTGCTAGTGCAGTAATCTGGCTATTTTTATTCCATCCAAGCGTAGGGCTATTTAATAATATATTAGCCTCTATGAATCTTCCTGCAATTGCATGGTTAACGAGTCCGGGCTGGGCATTGTTTTCTGTATCTGTTACAACTGTTTGGGTGAATACAGGATTTGCATTTTTAGTTATATTAGGTGGTTTACAAAATATTGATACGTCTTTATATGAGAGTGCATCTATAGATGGCGCTAGCTATTTATATAAGCTACGCCGCGTTACATTACCGATGTTATCACCAACTTTATTTTTTATCGTAACAGTAACTTTAATTAGTGCATTCCAAAGCTTTGGGCAAATCGATATTTTAACACATGGTGGACCGAATGATGCAACGAATTTAATTGTGTACTCGATTTATAAAGAGGCATTTGTGAATCATCAATTTGGGACGGCAAGTGCACAAGCGATGGTATTATTTGTTTTCATTTTCATTGCTACATTACTTCAATTCAAGTTTGCAGAGAGAAAGGTGCATTATAAATGATCGTTAAACAGTGGAAACAAAATTTCCTATTATACATGCTGCTCATTATTAGTGCGGTAATGGTGTTTTTTCCTGTACTCTATGCGTTTTTAATAAGCTTTATGACACCAGATGATATTCAAATGAGAAGGTTATTTCCGACTCAATTTACTTTCGATAATTTCATTAATATTTTTCAAAAAGTACCGCTTTTTACATACTTATATAACAGTTTAATTGTATCGACAGTTGTTATGATTGGACAACTTATCGTATCAAGCTTAGCAGCTTATGCTTTTGTCTTTCTTCAGTTTAAAGGAAGGAACTTTATTTTCTTCTTGTTTATTTCAACGATGCTCATTCCGTGGGAAGCAACGATGGTACCAAACTTTTTAACGATTCAAAACTTCGGATGGATCAATAGTTTTGCTGGGATGACAGTACCATTTTTTGCAACAGCTTTCGGTATTTTCTTACTACGTCAGCATTTTATGACACTTCCGAATGAACTGAAAGAAGCTGCTTTTATTGAAGGAATTGGAAATGTAAGGTTTTTATTCAGCGTTGTAATTCCGTATTGTAAAACGAGTTTTATTACGCTTGGAGTATATAGCTTTTTAACAACATGGAATATGTATTTATGGCCACTCTTAGTGACCACTGATGAAAAAGTAAGAACAGTTCAAATTGGTGTGAAGCAGCTCCAGTCTCAAGAAGTTGCAACTGATTGGGGAAGTGTAATGGCTGGCGTCACTGTTATCGTAATTCCAACATTGATTTTATTATTTTTAGGGCAAAAGCAATTGCAACAAGGATTAACAAAAGGTGCAATTAAATAAGCATACATAGGAAAAGGTGGGATTGAGATGAGTTTATTGAAAAAAGGTGCTGCTCTTTTAATGGCGGCCACAGTGGCATTAACCGGAGCAGCTTGTTCAAGTAGTAAAACAGAGGGGAAATCTGAAGCACAGGCAAAAGTAGCCCCTGTTGAAAAAAATGGTGATAAAACTGTAATTCGCTTTTGGCATGCGATGGGTGGAAAAACACAAGGTGTGCTAGATGAGCTTGTTGCAGACTATAATAAGTCGCAGAATAAATATGAGATAAAGGCAGAGTTTCAAGGAACATACGAAGAGTCTTTAACGAAGTTTAAAACGATGTCTGCAACGAAAGAAGCGCCAGCTCTTGTTCAATCGAGTGAAATTACAACGAAATATATGATTGATAGCAAAAAGATTACGCCTATCGATAGTTGGATTAAAAAAGATAAGTACGATACATCAAAATTAGAAAAAGCAATTACGAATTATTATTCAGTTGATGGAAAAATGTATTCTATGCCATTTAATTCATCTACACCAGTATTAATTTATAATAAAGATGCTTTCGCAAAGGCCGGGTTAGATCCAGAGAAAGCTCCGAAAACATATGCGGAATTAAAAGAAGCGGCGAAAAAGTTAACGATTAAAGAAGGTGGAAATGTAAAACAATATGGATTCTCTATGCTGAACTATGGTTGGTTTTTTGAAGAATTATTAGCGACACAGGGCGGTCTATATGTAGATAAAGAGAATGGGCGTAAAGATGCAGCAACGAAAGCGGTATTTAACGGAAAAGAAGGTCAAAAAGTATTTGGGATGTTAGATGAATTGAATAAAGCTGGTGCACTAGGAAAGTATGGGGCAAGCTGGGATGATATTCGTGCAGCGTTCCAGTCTGGACAAGTTGCTATGTATTTAGATTCTTCAGCTGGTGTTCGTGATTTAATTGATGCATCGAAGTTTAATGTAGGCGTTTCGTATATTCCATATCCAGAAGATTCGAAACAAAATGGTGTTGTCATTGGCGGTGCATCATTATGGATGACGAATATGGTTTCAGAAGAAACACAGCAAGGTGCTTGGGACTTTATGAAATATTTAACGAAACCAGATGTACAAGCAAAATGGCATACTGCAACAGGATATTTCTCAATTAATCCAGATGCATATAATGAACCGTTAGTAAAAGAGCAATATGAAAAATATCCACAGCTAAAAGTAACAGTAGAACAATTACAAGCGACGAAGCAATCTCCAGCAACTCAAGGTGCATTAATTAGTGTATTCCCAGAATCACGAGATGCAGTTGTAAAAGCATTAGAAGCAATGTATGACGGAAAGAATAGTAAAGAAGCGTTAGATGAAGCTGCAAAAGCAACAGATAGAGCGATTAGTATTTCAGCTCGTACAAGTCAAAAATAAAAGAAAGCCGTATCCTTAAGAAGGATACGGCTTTCTTTACAGGAAGATAAGGGATCAAAGAAATGATGAACTCTTATCTTTTTTTATATGAGTAAAGAGTCTAGAATGAATTTTGTCCTTCTCATTATTTGTTTAATTCCATTGCAACTTGTTTACCATTTACGAAAACCTCTGCCACCGCTACTACAATTTCCATCACTTTTTTCATATCTCATCTCTCCTTTTTTTTGTTCCATTTCTTATTTTTAGTATAAGGAAATGCAGTAATTACAACTATCGAATTGGATGACAAGGGGATTACATTGTTGTAAGGATAATAGTTTTATTTGTAATAAATACTATCTTGGATTAGTATTCAGAAATTTCTGTTGTTTTAATCTATAATTAGAAAGAGAATGGTTTAGAAAGAAGGGGAAGAAATGAAGAGAATACTTGTTATTAGTGATATTCATGGAGAAATAGAAAAATTTGAACAGTTATTGGAAGAAACTCAATACGATGCAAAACAGGATCAACTAATATTAATTGGGGATTATGTAGATCGTGGTTCAAATTCACGTGCTGTCATTGAAAAGGTGAAAAGGTTAAAAGAAGAGGGAGCCTTCGTTTTAAAGGGAAATCATGAAGATATGATGATTAAAGCGTTAACGACAGATGAGGAACGTTCATGGAATCATTGGGTAAAAAGAAATGGTGGCGATAAAACATTATATAGCTATGGATTCCTAGAAGAAGATATTGCGATTAATGAGGAAGACTTCCAAAAGCCGATTTCACAATCTCATGTATTAGAAGAACATGTAAAGTTTATTCAAGAATTAGATCATTACATTGAAACAGAAGAGTATATATTTGTACATGCTGGTGTTGAGCCGATGAAACGAGTTTCTGAGTGTGAACCATATAATTTAATGTGGATACGTAATGAATTTCATAGCGAGTATAGTGGTGAAAAGGTTGTTGTCTTTGGACATACGGAAACAAAAACGCTTCATGGTAATGATGATTGCGGAGTATATTTTGGTAGTAATCGTATTATAGGAATTGATGGCGGTGCTGTGTATGGTGGTCAGTTAAATTGTTTGGAGTTGCCGAGTAAAAGGGTATATGTAGTAAAAGAATGAAAGAGATAAACTTATCTCTTTCATTCTTTTATTAAGGAGAAGTTAAGAAATAGCTTTCATAATAAAGCCTTAAAACCATATCCAATTCAAACACTTATATAGCAAAAGAAAGTATGCGCATTATGTGATTGCTTTCTTTTGCTATTATGAGAAGTAATGTAATAATAAAAGAAAAAGAGAATTGAAATATATTGTGGAAGGTGTGAACGGCTAATGCGCCTATTAGTAGTAGAAGACAATGCTTCTTTATTAGAGTCTATTGTCCAAATTTTACGTGATGAATTTGAAGTGGACACGGCAATGAATGGGGAAGACGGTTTATTTTTAGCATTACAAAATATATATGATGCAATATTACTTGATGTCATGATGCCAGAAATGGATGGATTTGAAGTGATTCAAAAAATACGTGATGAAAAGATTGAAACGCCAGTCCTGTTTTTGACAGCGAGAGATTCTTTGGAAGATCGGGTGAAAGGATTGGATTTTGGTGGAGACGACTATATCGTTAAGCCGTTTCAAGCACCGGAACTAAAGGCGAGAATTCGTGCTTTACTACGTAGAAGTGGTAGTTTAACAACACAGCAGACCATTCGCTATAAGGGGATTGAATTGTTCGGGAAAGATAAAGATGTTCAAGTAGATGGACAAGCAATGAAGCTCACATTAAAACAGTATGAACTTTTAGAGTATCTCATTCAAAATAGCGGAAAGATTTTAATGCGTGAACAAATTTTTGATCGTGTTTGGGGATTTGATTCAGATACGACAGTAGCGATTGTAGAAGTGTATGTGCATCATTTACGTAAAAAATTAGAACCATTCGGTTATCAGAAAGATATTCAAACCGTTCGAGGTATTGGATATATATTAAAAGAACAATGAAAAAGGGAAGCATGTTTCAAAAGACACGCATTCGTTTGACTATATTGAATTCATTAGTATTTATTATATTAATTGGGGTATTAGGGAGTATTATTTATTCGTACACATATAAGCGTATTTATAATGAAGTAGATACATCCATAGAAAAAATGGTTCAGCATAGAGCGAATTTGGATGATAAAAAACCACCTAAAAAATTTAGGGGATATCTTCAAATTGGAGATCCAAGGGTAATAAAGTTAACTTGGAGTGGAAAGACAGTGGAGATAGGTGTTGGTAACCGCGAGTTTCGTCCTATCTTTGAAGAGAATTTGGAAAAGTTCTCTCCAAAAAAATTAGAATCTTTGCAAGATATTGAAGTGCAAGGACTATATTTTAGAGCGTTTGCGTTTCAAGAGGATGGAAAAATAGTTCAAATCATACGTGATACAACAGCTGAAGAAGAGATGCTAAATACTTTATTTTTAATTCTCGTTATTGGCTGTAGCATAGGAAGTCTATGTGCAATTGGTATCGGTTTTTTCCTAGCTGGTAGAGCACTCGTACCCATTCAAAATTCATGGGAGAAACAGCAACAGTTCGTTTCAGATGCATCACATGAATTAAGAACACCACTTGCAGTTATTCAATCAAAAACGGATGTATTATTCCAGTCGCCATCTGCAACAATAGAAGAAAAGGCGATGGATATTTCTACAATTTCAAAGGAATGTAGACGGTTATCGAAACTCGTTAGCAACTTATTATTGCTAGCACGTTCGGATTCTAATCAAATTGAGGTGGATAAGAAAACATTTAAACTTGATAAATTGTTAGAAGAAATAGTAGATCCATATAAAGAAATTGCTTCTTATCAAGAAAAAGAGATGATATTAAAAGTAGAACACGACATATTGTTTATGGGCGATAGAGAGAGAATCCATCAAATGATGGTCATATTGCTAGATAATGCGATGAAGTATACGAATGAAGGCGGGCATATTCAAATCGATTGCACGCAAACGAACAGTTCGATTCGTATACAGGTGAAAGATGATGGGATAGGAGTTACAGAAGAGGATATTCCAAAATTATTTGATCGTTTTTATCAAGGCGATAAAGCAAGAAGTACATCAGAGGGTGCGGGATTAGGTCTTTCAATTGCGAATTGGATTGTGGAAAAGCATTACGGGAAAATATCAGTAGAGAGTAAATTGGGAGAGGGCACCTGTTTTGAAGTGATTTTCCCTAAAAACCAAAAAATATAAGTGAGAAGACGATCTTGTTTTTACAAGGTCGTCTTTTTTAAGGGAAAGTTAAGGAACTGTTTATATTATGTATTGCATAAAGAAAGTTCGTTACATGAAGAAGCGATTATAGAGGTGTATGTGAGTGTATTTTATCGATCATAATGTTATCTCGAGCAGCGATGAGATGTATGTATAGTATTAAAAAAATTATGGGAATGATGGAAAAGAAAGTGTAAGAGGGAGGAATTAATTTTGCAAAAGAAAATGATGACGGTATTCACTATTGGAGTAATGAGTTTTAGTATATTAGGGGGGGCCTCTCCTTTTGAAACACCAAAAGAAAAGACAGATTACGCGCAGCGCAGTAAAGAGCAATTAAACAATGGAAAGGTCCATGCAATAAATACAGAAGAGAAAGCAGAGAAATTAGGAATTGAAACGGAAGGGAAAGAACAAATTACGCTAGAAAAAGAAATTCATGAAACGGAAGTAGGAAGAGAAGCAGAACAGTTAGGGATTTCGACGGAAGGAAAAGATGTTGGAACTCTTTCAGAAGAAATCTATGAAACAAAAGTAAAGCAAGAAGCGTTAAAGCTGGGCATATCTATAGAGAATACATCGATTGTGAATTTAATTACTCAAATTAATACGATTAAAATTAATGATGAAGCGGATAAATTAGATATTTCGACAAATGGAAAAGAAATAGAAGACATTGCAGAAGAAATCTACGGAACGAAAGTAAGAGAAGAAGCAGGAAAGCTAGGTATTTCACAAAAAGGAAAAGAGATAGAAGAGTTAGCGCAAGAAGTGTACGAACAAAAAGTACAGGAAGAAGCAAAAAAATATCATATTGATTTGTACGGTAAAGATATATATCAAGTATTAAGAGAAATTAATGAACAAAAAGTACTACAAATGGCAGATGAGCTAAATATGGACAAAATGAATATGAACATTCAAGAGTTAACAGAAAAAATAAAAAAAAATCAGCCTGAAAAAGGAAAAGAATTAAATTTTGTACCGATGATTCGAACGGATGCTGACGCTTTTTATTCTTATTTAACGAACTAAAAAGGGCGTGAGATTGATAAGGAAACTGAAGTGGTATATATGTATAGCTTTACTTAGTATAGCAGTATGGAGTGTATATACAAATGGAATTACAAAGTATGTAGAGAAGTTAACATTCTTCAATATACAAAGCGGAAAACGAACGGAGTTTAGTAATAACGATGAAAAGGTCATCTTATCAAATGTACCTTTAATTCAGCAATTGCCAGAGCTAGATAGAGGTTGTGAAGTGACAAGCTTAGCGATGATGTTACAATACGCAGGCGTTTCAGTAGATAAGATGAAATTAGCAAATGAAATAAAAAAAGTTAATTTTTTAGACGATGGTGTAAGAGGAAATCCGAATGAAGGATTTGTTGGGAACATTTATACGTTTTCTGAATCGGGATACGGTGTATATCATGGACCACTTTTTCAATTAGCGAAAAAATATTTACCGAATGAAGCTGTGGATTTAACAGGAAAGAGTATAGAGGAAATGTATAAGAGTGTAAAAGCAGGGCAACCGGTAGTCATGATTACGAATGCAACATATGCTCCTTTAGATGAAGATGAATTTACTACATGGGAAACAAATAGTGGGGATGTTTTTATTACGTATAATGAACATTGTGTTGTACTTGTTGGGTACGATAAGGAGTCTGTATATATTCGAGATCCCCTCGATGATAGCTTAGATGTAAAAGTGCCAAGAGGAAACTTTGAACAGGCATGGGTGCAGATGGGGAGTCAGGCAATTAGCTATATAAATAACTCCAAATAAATTAGGAAGGAGAGCATGAACTATATAGCTATAGGGTGAAGGATAAAGATTTAAGGAATTGTAAGAGAAGTTTTGCAGTTTTTTTTGAAGAGAAGCTGTTAAGAAATAAGAGAACTTTAGCTTATTATATATGCTAAAGTTCTCTTATTTTTTATGATTAAAATGTTTAGGAGAAGTGGATATGTAAAAATGCATAATTGACGAAAAAATTACATGTTATCATTATATATTGTTTTATATATGTTGATTGTATAAAATTACACAAGTGTTCTATTACATAAAGGAGGATTATTATGCAAAACATATTTAACTGGGTTAAATGTATGAGTATCAAGAAAAAATTAATCATTTCATTTTTTATTATTTTAACTATACCAGGACTTATTATCGGTGGTGTTTCATATCAAACTGCCAAAACAAATTTTGAACATCAAATGACAGATAAAGCAAAGGAGAATATTTCAGTTTTAAATACTGTTATTTCTCAAAATATAGAAGAGAAATTTGTTGATGCGACGTACTTTGCAGACATCTTAACAGAGGATACATATCCAAATGGACAAGAAGAAATAGTAAGAACAAAGTTAGCACAATATATAAAGCTTCATCCAGAAGTAGAAGGCATTTATATTGGAACGCAGACGGGGAAGTTTATAAGAGAACCATTTATTCAAATGTCTGATGGCTATAATCCAACAGATAGATCATGGTATAAAGAAGCGCATGAAAATAAAGGAAAGGTAATTGTTACTGCACCGTATCAATCAGCATCTACAAAAAATATGGTAGTGACAATTGCTAAAGAAGTAAAAGATGGTAAAGGTGTTATAGGCATTAACTTGAATTTGGATAACATCCTAAAGGTTTCAAAAATGATTAACATTGGTGAAAAAGGCTATGCAGTTATTTTAGATCAAAATAAGCAAATTGTTAGTCATCCGTCTAGAAAGCCAGGTTCAAAGGTTACTGATCCTTGGATTAAACCAATTTATGAAGACAAACAAGGAAATGTGTCTTATACAGAACAAGATGATAAAAAGAATTTAATCTTTGCAACAAATGAGAAAACAGGATGGAAAATAGTCGGAGTTATGTTTGACGAAGAAATTATGCAAGCTGCCAGTCCAGTGTTTTATAAGACTTTGATTGTCATAGCTATCGCTATTGCATTTGGTAGTGTATTAATTTATTTCATTACAAATTCTATTACAAGGCCATTACGAAAAATAGCAGAATCGGCACATAAAATTAGTAAGGGAGATTTAACAGAAACAATTACAATCCATTCCAAGGATGATATAGGGAAATTAGGGAATTCATTTAATGAAATGTCTACGTCTTTACAAGATGTGATTACCCAAATTAGCTTTTCAGCAGAACATGTTGCAGCATCGGCAGAAGAGTTAACAGCGAGCGTACAGCAAGCGAATGATGCGACAGATCAAATTACAATTGCAATGGAACAAGTATCAGGTGGGGCTGAATCACAAAGCCAAGGTGTTGAAGAAGGCGCCGCTACATTACAACAAGTAAATACAGCAATTCAAGATGTAACTGGAAGCGCGGAGTCAATTTCTATTTCCTCATTACATGCGCGAGAAAGAGCTGAAGAGGGAGAAGATTTAGTTGAACAAACCGCAAAACAAATGCAGTCTATTTCTAGGTCGGTATCTCAGTCAGATGCTATTATTAAACTTCTTGATGAGAAATCAAAGCAAGTAGGGGCTATTTCTGAAGCAATTCAAAACATTGCTACTCAAACGAACTTATTAGCTTTAAATGCGGCTATTGAGGCAGCAAGAGCAGGTGAGCAGGGACGAGGATTTGCTATTGTAGCCGATGAAGTTAGAAAATTAGCAGAGCAATCAGGAGAATCATCTGGAGAGATTGCAAATTTAATTGCAGAAATTAAGGCTGATATTGAACATACTGTTAAGGCGATGGATAATGTGAGTGTGGAAGTTCAACAGGGCTTAGAAGTTGTAACCAAAACGAAAGTAAGTTTTGCAGAAATTTCAAGTTCTACTACTCATATTGTTTCTCAAGTTAATCAAATGGTAGAAACAACGAAGAAAATCGCTGGAGATGCAAATGAAGTGACAAATGCTATTGATGAAATTGCAGCGGCGGCAGAAGAAAATACAGCTAGTATGCAAAGTGTTGCGGCTTCAACAGAAGAACAAGTGAATTCGATGGAAGAAATTAGTTCGGCTTCGCAAAACTTAGCTGAGATGGCAGAAGAACTACAAGCAATGACTAGTAAATTTAAAGTATAATAACAGCAAATAAGTAAGGTGAAAATAATATCACCTTACTTATTTTTCTATTCAGCAATTAGGGGAGTCATTAACGGGATGAAAAAAAGAAAAAGACTATGGAATTTATGGAAAACGATTACATTGTTAGTTTGTACAGTTGTAATTTTTTCTTTACTTGTGACAGATATATTAATTAGTCATAATGTAGAACGGGCAACGGAGGATAGTCAGGCAGAGAAAGCAAAAACGATTGCACACATTGTGGCGAATGATTCAGTTGTAATCAATGGTTTGATTGGGAAAGCAGATACTTCAACAATCCAAACGTATACAAATAGGATATTAAAAAATACAGGTGTTCAATTTATTGTAGTTATGGATATGGATGGAATAAGAAAATCTCATCCAAATCCTCAAAAAATAGGTCATCATTTTATTGGGGGAGATGAAGGACCTGCATTGAAAGGGAAGGAACATGTATCGTTAGCAGAAGGAACTTTAGGTATTTCAATGCGAGTGTTTGTACCAATATTTTCTGAAACAGGTGAACAAATTGGAGCGGTGGCTGTCGGCATTTCAGCAGATAATGTAAAAGAAAGAGTTAAGGAAAGTAGACATATTATTTATATTGGTGTCGGGGTTGGAGTACTAGTCGGAATTATAGGAGCAATATTGCTAGCTAGGCATATAAAGAAAAGCTTATTCGGTCTTGAGCCGCACAGGATAGCGAAAATTCTTGAAGAAAGAAATACGATGTTACAATCTGTAAAGGAAGGTATTATCGCTGTAGATAAAGAGGCGAGAGTAACGTTAATTAATAATGAAGCGAAACGGCTATTTAAAAAAAGTGGACTGGAAGAAGATTTTATTGGTAAAGATGTTGAGTTGTATATGCCAAATTCGCGTATAAAAGAAGTGTTGCAAACGGGAGAGGTACAATTAAACGAAGAACAAAATATTTACGGAATTACGATTGTCACAAATCGTGTTCCTTTATATGTAAAAGGAGAAATAGTTGGCGCGATTGCAACATTTCGTGATAAAACAGAGATTAGAAAACTAGCAGAGGAACTAACTGGTATTAGGCTATATGCGGAAGCATTACGGGCACAATCTCATGAGTTTATGAATAAGATGCATGTCGTATTAGGGCTTACACATATGAAACAATATGAAGAATTACAAAAGTATATAAGCGGCATGGTATCAGAGCATCAATATGAAATTGGTGGGGTTATGAAAAGAATAAAAAGTCCAGTATTTGCTGGTTTTTTACTAGGTAAACTTAGCTATGCTAGGGAGAAAAATATAAAGTTAATTATAAGTGAAGATTCTTACTTGCCGGAAATATATGATGAAAGTATTACTCATGAACTTATTACGATTGTAGGGAACTTAATAGATAATGCATTAGAGGCAGTGATACATTGCAAAAAGAAACAAGTTGAAATTGGGGTGCAATATCAGAATACATTAATAATTATAGTGCAAGATACGGGGAATGGTATACAAGAAGATGAGGTTGATGCAGTATTTACAAAAGGTTATTCCACAAAGGGAGATAATCGCGGTTATGGCTTGTATCTTGTAAAGGAAAGCATACAGCGAATAAATGGAGAGATTCACATTTCTTCATCGTTAGGAGAGGGAACAACGATAACAATTGAAATACCTAAAGGTAGGGATGAGAAGAAAATATGATTAAAGTTTTAATTGTAGAAGATGACCCGATGGTAGCAATGTTAAATACACATTATTTAGAGCAAGTAGGAGGGTTTGAACTTGTTCAAGCAGTTAACTCGGTAAAATCAGCGATAGAAGTATTAGAGAGATCACGAGTAGATTTAGTATTACTTGATATTTTTATGCCTGAAGAGAATGGATTTGAGCTGTTAATGTATATTCGGAATCAAGAAAAAGAAATTGATATTATGATGATTTCAGCTGTACATGATATGGTGAGTATTAAAAAGGCATTACAATACGGGGTTGTAGATTATTTAATTAAACCATTTACATTTGAACGATTTAAAGAGGCATTAACTATATATCGAGAAAAACTTACTTTCATGAAAGAACAACAAAACATTAGTCAATTGGAATTAGATTCACTAATTCTGCAAAAAGAAAAAAGAGAGCCTACTGTCACTAAAGAGCTTCCGAAAGGATTAACGAAGCAAACGTTGCAATTAATTTGGCAAAAAATCGAGTCGCTGAATGGACGAGTGTTTACAACAGATGAAATGGCACAATTAGTAGGAATTTCAAGGGTTTCTATTCGGAAGTATGTAATGTTTTTGACTGAAATTGGAGTATTAGAGAACGAAATGGTGTATCAGCATGTGGGAAGACCTGTGAGTAAGTTAAGATGTGTTGACCAAAATAAAATAGGTTTTTACGTATAAGCGACTTATTATAAGTCGCTTATACTTTTTTTAATTACAAAATCAATTACAAAACTTACAAAAACTATTTTTACTATTGAAAGCGTTTTAATATTGTTATTAAGAAAACAAGGGGGTGCCATATGGGAATTCAAAAAAACGTGGAAGCGGTATCATTATCTGAAGGAAATGAAGTACAAAGAGAGTCTTTCGCCTCTAAAATTATGAATGTTAAAATCGGTGTTATACCTTTACCGTTATATGTAGTATTGGCTGCTATTATTTATGGAGCATCTGTATATAATAAATTACCAGCAGATATGATCGGTGGATTTGCAGTTATTATGATTATGGGTATTTTCTTAGGTGATATTGGGATGAGAATTCCAATTTTAAAAAATATCGGTGGTCCAGCAATTCTCTCATTATTTATTCCATCGTTACTTGTATTTTTTAACTGGATGAATCCAGCTTCAATGGAAGCTGCGACTATGTTAATGAAAAAATCGAACTTTTTATATTTATATATTTCTTGTTTAGTAGTTGGAAGTATTTTAGGAATGAACCGTAAAGTGTTAGTACAAGGTTTCGTTCGTATGTTTATCCCATTAGTAGTAGGGACGTTAGCTTCTATAGCAGTAGGCTTACTAGTCGGTTCACTATTTGGATTTGAAATGAAGAAAACTTTCTTCTTTATCATCGTACCGATTGTGAGTGGTGGTATTGGGGAAGGGATTTTACCATTATCACTAGCGTACAGTGATATTTTAAATGAATCATCAGCAACATTCGTGTCACAACTTATTCCAGCGGCTATTATTGGAAATATGTTCGCAATCGTGAGTGCAGGCTATATGAAACGATTAGGGGAGAAGAGACCTGAGCTTAGTGGGAATGGTGTATTAGTAAAAACAGATAATCAAGCAGAGTTATTAAAAGAGCAAAACGTAGAAAAACCAATTGATTTCTCATTAATGGGAGCAGGGTTATTGATTGCATGCACATTCTTTATTTTCGGAGGGTTTGCTTCTAACTTTATCGGTATTCCAGGAGCAATCATTATGATTTTTTCAGCGGCAATTGTGAAGTACTTTAATCTAATGCCAGCAAAAATGGAGCAAGGAGCATTCCATTTATATAAATTTATTTCAAAGAATTTAACTTGGCCATTAATGGTCGGTTTAGGATTGCTATATATTCCGTTAAAAGACGTAGCAGCAGTTCTTTCTGTCGGGTATGTTGTTGTTTGTGCATCGGTTGTTCTTACAATGGTAGCATCAGGTTATCTTGTAGGGAAAGTGATGAAAATGTATCCAGTTGAATCAGCGATTGTTACTGGATGTCATAGCGGTTTAGGTGGAACTGGAGATGTTGCTATTCTATCAGCTTCAAATCGTATGGAATTAATGCCGTTTGCGCAAATTTCAACGCGTTTAGGCGGGGCAGCAATGGTCGTAACAGCGACAATTTTATTAAAAATGTTTTCATGATTAAAACAAGCTAGCTATATTCGTATAGCTAGCTTGTCAAATTAAGGGGAGATTATAAGTATGTTAGACAATCAAATTAATGAAAGATCATTGTTATTACATAAAAAGTTAGTAGGGAAAATTGAGATTACAAGTAAAGTAGAAGTGAATTCAGCGGATGATTTAAGTCTGACTTATACACCCGGGGTAGCGGAGTCTTGCAAAGCAATTGCAGCAGATGAGGAAACAGCTTATGACTATACAGCAAGAGGGAACATGGTGGCAGTTGTTTCAGATGGAACAGCAGTACTTGGTTTAGGGAATATTGGACCGAAAGCGGCTATGCCTGTTATGGAAGGGAAAAGTATTTTATTTAAGAAGTTTGCGAATGTAGATGCTTTTCCGTTATGTTTAGGGACGACGGATGTAGATGAAATCGTTACCCTTGTAAAAAATTTAGAGCCTACATTTGCAGGTATCAATTTAGAAGATATTGCAGCACCACGGTGCTTTGAAATTGAAAAGAGATTAAAAGAAGAAACGAATATTCCTGTATTCCATGATGATCAACATGGAACAGCTATTGTCGTTTTGGCAGCTGTTATTAATGCACTAAAAGTCGTAAGTAAACAAATGGATAATGTGAAAATTGTTATTAACGGTGCGGGTTCGGCAGGAATTGCAATTGGAAAACTATTATTAAAAGCTGGGGCAAAGCACATTACGTTAGTTAGCTTAGAAGGTATTGTTTGTGAAGGTGAAACGTGGATGAACGAAGCGCAAATCGAAGTTTCAGAGAAGACAAATCGAGACTACGTACGTGGAACGTTAAAAGAAGCAATTCATCAGGCAGATATCTTTATTGGCGTATCTGCTCCTAACGTATTAACGAAAGAGCTTGTACAGACGATGAATGAGAAAGCGATTGTGTTTGCAATGGCGAATCCAATTCCAGAAATATTCCCAGAAGATGCATTAGCAGCTGGAGCTGTTGTAGTTGGAACTGGTCGTTCTGATTATTCAAATCAAGTAAATAATGTATTAGCGTTCCCTGGAATATTCCGTGGTGCATTAGATGTGCGCGCGACTGATATTACAGAAGAGATGAAATTAGCGGCAGCATATGGGATCGCTAACATAATTACGGATGAAGAGCGTAGTGCGAATTATGTAATTCCAAATCCATTAGATAAAAGAGTTGTTCCAAGTGTTGCAGAAGCAGTAGCGAAAGCAGCCATTGATTCAGGTGTGGCGCAAATTACGAAAATGCCAAGTTACTAATAGTTAAAAGCAGTGCCTAAAAAAGGCACTGCTTTTTTTGAGATAAGAAATCAAAATAATGAAGAAGTGTAGAATTATTTATGTTTCTTCACTATTTGTTTAATTCCATTGCAACTTGTTTACCATTTACTAAAACCTCAGTTACTGCTACGATCACTTCTATCATTTTTTATCTCTCCTCGCCTCATTCCTTACTTTATGTATAGGAGAAGAGAGATAATCTAACTATCGAAGTACGTGATGTAGAAATTCCATTGTTGTAAGGGAGTGTTTTACTATTGTTACTTTACGTAGCATTGATTACAAACTGATCATAATATTTCTCATTCACATATATATTTAATACCCATAATCCAGATGAAGGTAGTGACACGGTGAGAGGGAGTTCGTTTGTAGTAGAATCGATTGTATTTGAAGTAGTCCAACCTTGTTTGGAAGTTTCTTTTTGAAAGAGTACTGGTGTTGGAGTTACAGTTCCTTGTTTTAGCGCAATAATGGATAATTTTCCAGTGGGCATTTCATGGTCTAGAAAGAACCACATTATTTCATTTTGTTCATTTGCGATAATAGAGCTATCAGCCATTGCGATTTTTCCTTCGATGCCTTTTAACGGTATTTTTCCTTCTACGAATGATGGAGCTTCTTCCCAATTTACATCTTTTAAAACACTAAGATGAAAAAAGGAAGGTGCGTTAATTTGAGAGGATGACGTTTCTAGTACTTCTTTTTTAGGTACATTTGAATCTGGCTGCACTTGTGCGCAGCCAGTAATGAGGAAGGAGAAAAGTAGCATAGTTCCGATTTTTTTCATGGTGCCACACTCCTAATTTTTATTGTTAGTGTAATTGTATTTGCTAGCAGGCGGGACAATTCCTTTAAATCATAAAAAGAGGTCGTAAGTTTTGTACGACCTCTTTTGACATTTTCTATCCCGATTGGTGCGGGCTAATAATCAGTGGGGGATGGAACCTCCCCACTGATTAAAGTTTCACTTTATATTTGTTCAGTTGAAAAGGTTGGTTCTTTCTCTTTTTGAGGCATTGTTAAGAAAATAACAGAAAGAACGATACATACTCCGCCTAATAATTGATATGCTCCAAAAGATTCATTAAGCCAAGCGATTGAAACGATGGCAGCTACAAGTGGTTCAATGCTAGATAAAATACTTGTTTCTGTTGCTGCTAAATATTTAAGACTCCCGATATAAAGAAGGAAAGAAAGAGTGCCACTTGTAATGATAAGAATAAGCATAGAAAAAGTTTGAAGTGTGAACGTTTGCGAAAGCTGATTCCATCCAAAAGAACGATTACAAATAAGCAGTGCAATCCCTCCAATTAACATCCCCCAGCCAATTACTATAGTTGTTCCGCATTCTTTAATAAGAGAAGCCGGATGAAGGGTATAAAACGCAAAACCAATCGCTGTTAATAGTCCAAAAATAATAGCTGCTTTAGATAAAACAATATTTTCAATTGGACCGTTTGTAATAATAAAGTATGTCCCTGTTAGAGCAGTTATAATTGCGAGTATTTGCATAGAAGCAGGGAATTTCTTTTGCTCAAACGCAACGTAAATGGTAATAAGAACAGGACCTAGAAATTGAAATAGTGTTGCCGTTACGGCATTACTAATATGAACTGTTTCGATAAAAGCGTACTGCGCACCAAGCATGCCAAGAATAGAGAAAATTATAAGTTGTATAAAGTGTTTAGGATGTTTCCAAATGTGAAATATGTTTTGTTTTTTAATAAGCAAGAAAGCCAAAATGAATATTCCTGCGAGTAACAGGCGAATTGTTAAAAAATCAATTGATGATACGTTCGTATGTTGAAATAGCCACTGAATCATGGGACCAGATAATCCCCATAGGGTAGCTCCTGTAATAATCATCATAAGTCCGATGCGTCTACCATTGTTCATTATCATGCATCTCCTCTCTAGTATTTGATTATTAATGTGTTACATGATAAAAGGAATTATATAGAACTTCTGGTACTGTAAAAAGTATCAGTTATGTGTTTTTGGGAGGGATCAGATGTTGTGTTAGAACTAACGCCTAATTTGAGTGCAAATAGTAAGACAGCATTGTATGTACAATTGTATGAGTATATAAAAAAAGAGATTAAAGATGGAACGATTCCGGCCTTTACGAAATTACCGGCTAAGAGGAAGCTGGCGACATATTTACAAGTGAGTAAAAATACAGTTGAAGCTGCTTATGAGCAACTTCTTGCCGAAGGATATATTGAGTCGATTTCTAGAAAAGGTTATTTTGTATGTGAAATCGAGCAAATGATTCATGTGGAAGGCAGCCAAGAGGTAATAGGAGAAGCGCCTTTTCAAGATAAGAAGTATAAATTTGATTTCACTCAAACGGGTGTGGATACTAATACTTTTCCGTTTCATGTATATCGAAAAATTACGAACGAGGTATGGCAATTTGAAAATAAAGATTTACTTTTTATTGGACATCCGCAAGGGGAGGTAAGTTTACGAGAAGAAATCGCCAGCTATTTGTATGAATCTAGAGGTGTACGATGCGTAGCTAGTCAAATTGTAATAGGAGCGGGTACGCAAATATTAGTAAAAATGTTATTTCAGTTGTTAAAGGGAAGTCGTTATGCGGTTGAGAACCCTGGGTACCATCGGAAAATGGTTGTTTTCGAGCAAGGGGAACAAAATGTACAAATGTTATCTTTAGATAGAGATGGAATTCGTATGTCACAGTTAGTTGATAGCCATGCAAATGTTGTATTTGTTACACCTTCGCATCAGTTTCCTTACGGGATGATTATGCCAATTACGAGAAGAATGCAGCTTTTGCAATGGGCGAAAAAAGAAGAAGGAAGATATATTATTGAAGATGATTATGATAGTGAATTCCGCTATTCAGGAAAGCCAATTCCAGCGCTGCAAGGGTTAGATAGAGATGGGAAAGTAATTTATATGGGGACGCTGTCTAAAGCGCTATTGCCATCATTACGGATGAGTTATATGGTGTTGCCAAAACAGCTCATTAAGCAGTATCAGGAGCAATATTTATTTTACACACAAAGCGTTTCAAGAATGGATCAAGAGATCATTAGGAAATTTTTAAATGACGGGCATTGGGAAAAGCATATTCATAAAATGCGTGTTGTGTACCGAAAGAAGAGAGACCGTCTTGTTTCGGTAATAGAAAAATATTTTTCTAGTCGCATTGAAGTAATAGGGGAAGATTCCGGCCTACATATTTTATTAAGAGTGCATAATGGGATGGAAGAGAAAGAATTAATGGAAACTGCAGCTGAAAGGAGTATTAAAGTGTATCCTGTTTCGATGTATTATAAGGAAGGGACTTCTCCCAAAAGTACAGTATTACTTGGATTTGCGACTTTATTAGAGGAAGAAATTGAAGAGGCCATTCAATTATTATATACAGCATGGTTTACAAAAAAGTAAAAAAACACCCTCATAAATGGAGGATGTTTTTTTATTATTTTTCTTCATCTAGGAAAAGAACCATATGCTCTTCATCCCAATATTGTCCGTTATATTTTAATGAGCGTTCTTGCACACCAAATGTTTTAAATCCTAATGACTCATAAAGTTTTTTTGCACCATCGTTTCCGACAACAACATCAAGCATAACTTGCTCTACTTCTAAAGATTTAGCAAGCTCAAGACATTCTTTAATAAGTGCTTTTCCCGCTCCAAGTCCGCGTGCTTTTGGAGATACGTATACTGAACCAATTTTCGCTTTATGTTCTTGTTTTACATATGGTTTCGTTTCCAGTGTTGCAACTCCGATTAATTCTCCATCTTTAAATGCACCTAGTGTATAGTTCTCATCTTGTGCTAATTTTTGGGCTTTATATTCAATAGCACACTCTTTATTAATAATATCTTCATAAGAAGAGCTGAAAGCTTCCGGGTTTTGTTTTAATCCTTCTACTCGAAGTTCTAAGTAAATTTCTGCTTCGTCTTTTGTTAATACATGGATATCCAATTATATCACCCTCCAAATCTTTGACAGTTATACCTATATTTTATATTGAAATAAGAATAATTTCAAAAGCTTAGCTTATATAAGCTGGTTTTATAAATAAAATAGCACCAGTAGTGTTGACTACTACTGGTGATTTCACGCATATATTATTCAAATGGTAATTCAATTATAAATTCTGTTCCGACTTCTAATTCGCTGTTAACTTCAATAGAACCATTATGAAGTTCTACAATTTCTTTTGCAACAGCCAGTCCGATACCTTTTCCTCCTGTAGCTCGTGTTCTGGATTTATCGACACGGTAAAAGCGATCGAAAACATGTGGGATATCTTCTTCAGGAATACCTTCACCTTCATCTTGTACACTTATTGTAAAAGTATTCGTACTCGATAGTACACGTATTGTTATAGAAGTGTTTTCTGGTGAATGTTGATAAGCGTTGTGCAATAAATTTAACAGTACTTGTTCCATACGTCTTTCGTCTATACAAACTTCTAAATCATCTTTGCAGTATATATATAGTTGCATTTGTTTGTTCGTTAATGTTGTTTTTGTTTTTTCAACCATTCGTTCTAAAAATGGCCTCAGGAGCATTTTTTGTTTTTTAATAACGAATTGATGTTGCTCTAATTGTACGAGCATAAATAAATCTTGTACGAGATCAGTTACACTATCGGTTTCATCCTCGATGATTTGTAAATACTCTTCACGTTCTTCCTTCGTTAAAGAATCTCTCTTTGCCACTTTCGCATAACCTTTCATATAGGTTAATGGAGTTAATAATTCGTGAGCGACACTAGCGAGGAATTCATTTCGTTCTTTTTTCATATACGTAAGTTCACTAGATAAATCTTCAATAGTTTTTGCTAAGCTTCCAAGTTCATCATTTCGTTTAATTCCTAATTGAATTGGCTTGTTCAATTTGGACATTTTTTCAGTAGCTCTTTTCATTTTTATAAGAGGTTCTGTAATAACCCGAGAAAAAACAAAGACAGAAATAGTTGTTAAAATAATTGTCAAAATACTAATGATAATAAATTGATTCATGAGTTTAAGTAACATATTTTCTAAGAAAGATGTCTTTAATAACATATGTAAGTTACCTTGAAATCCATCTATTTCAAGTGGGCTTACTGTTGAGATGAATTTCGATTTTTTCCAGTTTTTTTCTACAATCAACCCGCTTTTAGGAATAGTTTCCGTTTTACAAGTAAGTTGTTTTTGCATTTCTTTCGTTACGGGTTCTGAGGTGGAAATGATTTTGCCGTTATTGTCAGTTATAATGATAGTGATATCGGTATTAGCAATTAATTCTGAGCCAATTAATTCTTCAGCTGCATGCTCGATAGTGAACTCTTGATACCAAGGGCGTTTAGGACGTTCGGTGTTTGGTTTTTGTTTAGAATGCTCATTCCATTTTGCACGGTTTACAATTTTGTCACGATACCGATTGCCTTTCTCTAATAGAGCAACTGTTTCCTCTTCAACCCGCATTTTTGAAAGGCTTTTATAAAAAGATACGAAAGCAATTGTTTCAATACATAAAGCTAATATTAAAAAGTATGTCCCAATTTTAAGGGAAAGTTTACTCATTTTCTCACCATACCTTATTTTATATAAAGTGAAACTTTGGAGATTTCACGGATTATTATCCCGCATTAATTGGAGCCTTATTGCCCATTAATGCAGGATAAAGGGTCAGTGGTATACTATTGTCCACTGACCGAAGTAATTATTCATTTTTCCATTTATATCCGACTTTATAGACAGTTTCTAAGTAATCTTCAACTGGAAATCCTTTTTTGCGTAACTTATCCCGTATATTACGAATATGTGAATCGATAGTTCTGTATTCGATGTCTGTTTGATAGCCCCAAATCTTTTCGATTAAATCGTCTCGGCTGTAGGCACGGTTTGTATTTTGTAAAAATAGTCCGAGTAACGAAAATTCAATAGGAGTTAGTGAGATTTTTTCATTATAAACTGTAACAGTATGTTTCGTTTTATCCCACTCAATACCATTGAAGCTAACAAAGCTATCTTTCTTTGTACGACGTAATATAGCCTCGATTCGCGCGACTAATACATGTTCATCGAATGGTTTTGTAATATAGTCATCTGCTCCCATGGTCAGGCCTTTGACCATATCATAATTTTGGTTGCGAGCTGTTAGCATAATAATTGGAACGTTAGAAATTTGACGGATTTGATAGCAAGTATCCCACCCATCCATATTCGGCATCATAACATCTAATAAAATAATATCGAAGTCCTTTTGTTCGATTAATTCTAGCGCTTCAAGGCCAGAAGTAGCTTTCATACAAAAATAGCCACGAGGGCTTAAGAACAGATCTAATAATCGTAACATACGTTCTTCGTCGTCTACTAATAAAATTTTCACCATAATCTTGTGCACCCCAAACTATTCATTCTACTTGTATAGTTTACATGAAAATAATAAAAAACTCTTTTTATGTGATTGAATGGATGGCTGATTTTTTCAATCAGGGCAATTGACATAAAAAATGCACTAGTTTTGCACAACTATTTTTTATAATAGAAAACGTAGCGACACAAATACCCTATGTTGCGACATAACGTCATGTCATTTTATTTATAAAATGACAATTCCATTCTATTGTGTATGTGAGATAGAGAGGGTTTTCGTATTCACCTCGCATCGGATAAGAAAAATTTCCTATCTCACACTTTTTTTTATATAAAGGGGATTGTACACATGAGTAAAAAAGTAGAACTTTTACAAAAAGAAAAGCAAGATCGTAATGCGATTGTAATGTGTGTTGCGGTATCTATGCTTATTATGATAAGTTGTGTAAATAAATTTTTCGGGATTTTATAATAGAAAAAAAGCTTATTGCTTCTTAAGAAGCAATAAGCTTTTTTAATGTGTTCTATATAATAAACCAAGGTAGAATGGCCAGTCCAGAAGTTACAATTGCTGTAGCAAATATTAAAAAGATAGCTTGTTTGTTTTGTTTCATGTTACATTCTCCTCTACATATCAATTGCATGCTATACGTTCATGAAATACTCAGCGGGAGATGGATCATCCCCACTGATTAAAGTCTCGCTTTATATTTTTAGTATAACGAATGGAAAGGATTGGAACGATCGATAAAGGTTACATGAAGATTACATTGTTGTAATGAAAAAAGCATCTTAATTAATAAGAAGATGCTTTTGAAAAATTATATTAAAATGTTAATTATTTAAGAATAAAACCATATGCTCTTCGTCCCAATATTGGCCATTATGTTTTAAGGACCGTTCTTGCACACCGTAAGTTTGGAAGCCGAGGGACTCATATAATTTTTTTGCAGCAGTGTTATCAGCAACAACATCAAGCATGAGCTGTTCTACATGTAATTTATCGGCATTTTCAATAATCGCTTTAATTAAAGCTCGTCCTGCACCGAGACCACGCGCTTTTGGAGAAACAAAAACGGAGCCGATTTTTGCCTTATGTTCTTGCTTAATAAATGGCTTTGTTTCTAGAGTAGCAATACCGACTAAATCATTATCTTTGAAGACACCTAGAGTATACTTATCCGGATTGCTTAATCGCTTTGCCATAGCAGCGACAGGGTTTTCCTGTTTAAGAACATCTTCATAAGAAGAGCTAAAAGCCTCAGGGTTTTTCAGTAAACCTTCCATACACACTTTTAAATACATTTCTGCGTCCTCTGTTGTTAATAAGCGAATTTCCATAGTTGTAACCTCCTAGGTTGATCTTAATTTAATCCATTAACTTTATAAGAATAAAGATAGCTAAATACATTCTGTGATTATTCATTCTTAATTTGTAAAAGAATGAAAAGATTATGCTACTATGTTTTTATTTTATTTATCCCGCTATTTGCGGGCGGTAAAACTCCCACCTCAAAATTCGGCTGGAGCAGAGAAGTTAGGTGGGAGATCAACTGCCCGTAAACGCCCGATTGGTGTGGGCTAATAATCAGTAGGGGATGAACACCCCCCCCTGATTATAGTTTCACTTTATGTAATGAAATTATATATTAACTTTATTAACTATTCAAGGTTTTAATATGTTACATTTTTATAACTAAAATTCTCGCTTTGTAAAGGAGTCATTTTTATCCCACTATTCGTGGGATTCGGGTTGCTCGTAAAAGCCCAATTGGTTTGGGCTAATAATCAGTGGGGAGGGAAAAAACCTCCACTGATTAAATTTCCACTTTCTTTTACGTAGTCAATCGTTTATTTTGTAGCCATCGATTCGTTCTGGATGTGTATAAATATTGCAAGATCCATTTCGAATAAATCCTACTACGGTAATACCTAAATCATGGGCGAGTTGCAGAGCTAGTTTAGTTGGAGCTGATTTAGATAGAACAATTTCGCAACCTATTTTTGAAACCTTTAACAAAATTTCAGATGAGATGCGTCCGCTAAACGCAATGATTTTCCCTTGAACAGAGATATTGTTTCGTAAGCAATGACCGTATATTTTATCTAGCGCATTATGTCTTCCAATATCCATTCTTGATAAAAGAATGTTATTTCGATCACATAGAGCGGTATTATGCACACCACCCGTTTGGCGAAATGTAGTTGAAGATTGTTGTAAGGAAGTCATTAGGTGAAAACATTCTTCCGGAGTAATAGTTATATGTACATCATGTAACTTTTTTGCTTTTGCTGCATCGTTGACGAAAACAAAACCTTGTCTACTTTTCCCACAACAAGAAGTTACGTACCGTTTATTATATAAAGTTTGATAGAGCGGATTAATTTTTGATGATTTTACATGGACAATTCCGTTTTCTTTTTGGATCCATAATTCTTCAATATCTTTATAAGAAGAAATAATTCCTTCAGAAATTAAAAAACCGATTACCATATCTTCAATGTAATTAGGAGTGCACACAACTGTTACGTATTCTTCACTATTTAATTTAATTGTAATAGGAGATTCCGTAACAACCTCATCGGTTTGTTTTGAAAATGTACCAGATTGATAGCGTACAATTGTATATGTTTCTTGAATAGGCCCCATATTAAATTCCCCTTTATATGTATTTTTCTCCATATTTATCATAAAACATCGAAAAACCAAAAGCATCTACTAACAAGAAGATGGCAGATTATTTTGGTTATTATTGTATATGTACGATATAATAGATTTGTAGAATAGTGACATTTTCAAGCTTTCGTAGTTATACCTTATAACATCTAGAATCGACTTCCAAAGGAAAGTATTTCAACAGGGCGCTTCAAAAATATGTACAGCAACGCAGTTATGAAAACGGATTCATAATTGTGTTGTACAGTTAGTTGTAAGGAGAGGGGAAACTATGACAGAACAGACAGTCCGTGTAACCGTTGATGGTAAAGAATTTTTCGCATCAGGTGAAAAGACGATACTCCAATTATTTAACGAAAGTAATTTAGAACATCCTCAAATTTGTCATGTACCAGAGGTAGATCCTATTCAAACTTGTGATACATGTATTGTAGAAGTGAATGGAAGTTTACTGCGTGCCTGTTCAACGAAGTTGGAAGATGGCATGCATATTGAGAGGCAATCGGAACGTGCGAAGGAAGCGCAAACTGAAGCGATGGATCGAATATTAGAGAATCATTTATTGTACTGTACGGTATGTGATAATAATAATGGTAACTGTAAAGTCCATAATACAGTAGATATGATGGGAATTGAAGAACAGAAATATCCATATGAACCGAAAGCAAGTGCATGCGAAGTGGATACGTCGCATCCATTCTATCGATACGATCCAAATCAATGTATTGCTTGTGGGCAGTGTGTAGAAGTATGCCAAAATTTACAAGTGAATGAAACTTTATCGATTGATTGGAGTTTAGACCGTCCACGTGTTATTTGGGACAATGGTGTGAGTATAAATGACTCGTCTTGTGTTAGCTGTGGGCAATGTGTAACAGTTTGTCCTTGTAATGCATTAATGGAAAAAACGATGCTAGGAGAAGCTGGATTTATGACTGGTTTAAAACCAGATGTGCTAAATCCAATGATTGATTTTGTAAAAGATGTAGAGCCTGGATATAGCAGTATTTTAGCAGTTTCAGAAGTAGAATCTGCAATGCGTAAGACGAAGATTAATAAGACAAAAACAGTTTGTACATTTTGTGGTGTAGGTTGTTCATTTGAAGTGTGGACGAAAGATCGTCAAATTTTGAAAGTACAACCTGTTTCAGATGCGCCAGTTAATGGTATTTCCACATGTGTAAAAGGTAAATTTGGCTGGGATTTTGTGAACAGTGAAGATCGTATTACAAAGCCATTAATCCGCCAAGGAGATATGTTTGTTGAGGCTTCATGGGAAGAGGCTCTTGAAGTTGTTGCATCTAATATGCAGCATATTAAATCAGAATACGGCAGCGATGCATTTGGGTTCATTTCTTCTTCGAAAGTAACGAATGAAGAAAATTATCTTATGCAAAAACTAGCTCGTCAAATATATGGAACGAATAATGTAGACAACTGTTCCCGTTATTGTCAATCTCCAGCAACAGACGGTTTATTTAAAACTGTCGGTATGGGCGGGGATGCTGGAACAGTGAAAGATATCGCTGAAGCAGGTCTTGTTATTGTTGTTGGTGCGAATCCAACAGAAGGACATCCTGTACTTGCAACTAGAGTGAAACGTGCTCATAAATTACATGAACAAAAACTAATTGTCGCAGATCTTCGTAAACATGAAATGGCGGAACGTGCTGATATATTTGTTCACCCAAGTCAAGGGACGGATTATGTATGGCTTGCTGGGATAACGAAATACATTATCGATCAAGATTGGCACGATAAAAAGTTCATAGATGAAAATGTAAAGAATTTTGATGAATATAGCAAAATGCTAGAAAAATATACGATTGATTATACTGAGGGAATTACAGGGATTTCTAAAGCTCAGTTAAAAGAAATGGCTCGTATGGTATATGAAGCAGATGGTACTTGTGTACTTTGGGGAATGGGTGTAACTCAAAATACAGGAGGAAGTACAACGTCGGCAGCAATTTCAAACTTACTTCTCGTTACGGGTAACTACCGTCGTCCTGGTGCCGGCGCGTATCCGTTACGCGGGCATAATAACGTACAAGGTGCTTGTGATATGGCGACATTACCGAACTGGCTTCCGGGTTATCAAGCGGTCTCAGATGATGTGCATCGTGCGAAGTTTGAAAAAGCATACGGTACTACCATTCCGAAAGAACCGGGATTAAATAATATCGCAATGTTACTTGCGGCCGAAGAAGGAAAACTGCGTGGTATGTATGTTATGGGAGAAGAAATGGCTTTAGTAGATTCAAATGCCAACCATGTACAACATATTTTAGCGAATTTAGACTTCCTTGTTGTTCAAGATATGTTCTTATCAAAAACAGCTCGTTTTGCCGATGTTATTTTACCGGCAGCACCAAGCTTAGAAAAGGAAGGAACATTTACAAATACAGAGCGCCGTATTCAAAGATTGTATGAAGTATTGAAGCCACTTGGTGATTCTAAGCCAGATTGGTGGATTTTACAAAAAGTAGCTCGTGCATTGGGCGGAGACTGGAATTATGGAAGTCCAAGTGAAATTATGGATGAAATTGCATCACTTGCCCCGTTATACTCACAAGCAACGTATGACCGTTTAGAAGGCTGGAATAGTTTATGTTGGGGTAGCCATGATGGTAGTGACACACCGCTATTATATGTAGATGGATTTAACTTCCCAGACAAACTAGCACGTTTATCACTGGATGAATGGATTCCGCCAGTTGTAGCACCAGATGAGTATGATTTACTATTAAATAATGGCCGTATGCTAGAGCATTTCCATGAAGGGAATATGACGAATAAGTCGGCTGGCATTTTATCTAAAGTGTCTGAAGTATTTGTTGAAATTTCACCTGAACTTGCTAAAGAACGCAATGTGAAAGATGGTGGTCTTGTAGAGTTAGCATCACCATTTGGAAAGATCAAAGTACAAGCGCTTGTTACAGATCGTGTAACTGGAAATGAGTTGTATTTGCCGATGCATGCGACAGTAAATGAAGAGGCAATTAATATTTTAACAGGAACAGCAACAGACATTTATACGTGTACACCAGCTTATAAACAAACAATGGTGAAACTGCGCGTATTACGTGAAAAAGGAAATCGTCCGTTACCATCTTCAAACCCGAGAGATAAAAAACGTCATCCGCAAAATGGTGTTGAAATCGAGCAAAAGTGGCAAAGAAAACAATACGTATCACTTGTGGACCAGAATTAGGGGGCGGAGATAATGGCAAAAGAGATTACTTTAATTAAAAAGAAGATTGTAACAGAAGAAGAAAAAAAACAGCAAGTAACAGATGAGTTGTTAAATAATCTAGCTGAAAATAGAGAAGCAGTAGAAGAGACGATGCAGCTATTAGCGCAGTTGCAAAAAGCTGGAATTTTAGATGCAGCAATTAGTTTACTTGCTGCAAAAGAAGATGTTTCCAAAATAGCTGTTGAACAATTGAATCGTGAACCAGTTAAAAATGCACTCAACAATATGATGGGGGCGGGGGAAGCGTTATCCTCAGTTGACCCAGAAGTAACAAAGCAAATCACATCGAGTTTAGTCACTGGATTGCAATTTGCAACAGAGGAATTAAATAGTGGTAAAAAAACAAAAGTGATGGATTTCTTTAAAGTGTTAAAAGATCCAGATATCAATAGAGCAATTACATTCGGTTTTAGCTTCTTGAAAGCATTTGGTCAAGGGTTAGAAAAAAAATAGAGTAAATGAAAAAGTGATGGCAAGTAGCCATCACTTTTTCATTGTATGTATAAGAGTGTTCATGTTAAGCGGAATATATTATTATTATTATTATTAAAAAGATGGGTTGGAAATGGAAATATGGAATCCATCTCAAATATCGTTTTAGAATGTGGAGGAATATATGCAACACCGTAAAAGACTATCTATACCAGGAGTAATGGGACATTCCTTTCAAACAGTTAGATTTGCTTTTTGGAATGTATTAACCTTTCAACTTGCTTATAAATTATTAGCAGCGATTGTATTTGTCCCGCTATTTGGGATCATTTTTAATAAGTTATTGTATTTTGGTGGTTATGCAAATGCGACGAATGATGAATTATTAGCTTTTTTAAAGACACCATACGGCATTTTGACAATCGTAATTTTATCATTGTTAGCACTGTTTCTTATCTTTACGGAATTTGCGGTGCTTATTATCATTTCGTACTTCGCTCATAAAAGACAAAAGGTGAAATTACGTCCGATTTTATATAAAACCGTAACGTATTTACCTACTCTTTTCACATATTGCTTACCAGGATTTATTTTATATGCTGTCGTATTGTTACCTCTTTTAAATATTGGATATGAAACGGCATTAATTCCGCAAATTCAAATTCCTAACTTTATTACAGGAGAACTGTTTAAGACAACGATGGGACAAGTTGGTTATTACACGTTCTTTGCTGTAGTTGCGTATTTGAACCTTCGCTGGATTTTTGTTCTACCTATTGTTGTTTTAGAGCAAAAGCCGTTTCGCACAGCAGCACGTAAAAGTGCAACGTTAGTAAAAGAAAGTTTTTTTAAAGTACTATTCTTTTTAGTAGGATTTTTTATTTCAATAGGGATTGTGTACGGTGTATTTTTTGGAATGTATTTATTGTGTCTATGGGGCATGTATGAATTTACAAATCCACAGGGAACATTTGCATTATTAGCGGAATCAACAATGTCTGTATTTTTAACGAGTACATTGTATTTATTTAGTTTTATCGTGACGCCATTTTATATTATGGCAATAACACGATTGTATTTACAAAAGGTTCCGGTTGAAGATGTTTTATTAGAAGAAGGATTAGATTATTCGAAAACAAAAGCAGATAAATGTTTCTTCCAAAAACATCGTTGGAAATTTATTAGTGTATATATTGTAGGAATTATTACTGCCGGAATGGTCGTTGCCTTCATTGTAACGTTTATTTCAAATTCATATAAAGAACCAATTATTATGGCTCATCGTGGTTATATTTCAAAAGGTGTAGAGAATACGAAAGAAGCTGTGCAGGGGGCTATTGATGCCAAAGCAGACTACGCTGAAATTGATGTACTGCAAACAAAAGACGGTGAACTAGCAGTTATACATGATTTGAAGCTAAAACGTCTTGCTAATGCTAATGTTCATGTGTCAGATTTAACGATGGAGGAGTTAAGACAGCTTACCCTTAGTCAAGATGGTTTTTCAGGACAAATAAGTACACTTGATGAGATCATTAAGCTGGCAAAAGGAAAAATCAAACTTAATATTGAAGTGAAGCTTCATGGTGGCGAAAAAGATTTCGTAAACAAAGTATTAAAAGCGATTAAAGATAATGAATTTGAGAAGCAATGTGTCATTCAAACGTTACACTATCCGCTTATTAAAGAGTTTAAACGTGCAAATCCAAATATAAAAGTAGGATATATACTGTATGCGAGTAGAGCTAACTTAAAGAATGTGAAGGCTGATTTTTATGTAGCAGAAGAATACATGTTAAATAAGAAATTAGTAAAAGAAGCAAGGAAGTTAAACAAGCCAATTTACGTATGGACGGTAAATGATATGGAAAGTTTAAAGAGATATTATAAGTTAAACGTAGATGGTATCATTACCGATTATCCTGAAGATGCACGTGAAACAATTAAGATGTTAAAAGAGCAAGAAGATCGTGAAAGTGATATGTTTGATAAAATTACTGAGACGACAGAAGATTTATTTTTAAAGTTATTTATGATCTATCCAGCTGCTGGTTAAATGCTAGTAGCTGTTTTTTTTATGAAAAGAATATATTTCTAAAGTATTGTACAAAGTAATAAGTGTATATGTATACGTAACTACTTAGTTTTTTGCATTGTTACATTATTGTCAAATAATAAATAATTGCTATGCGTTTTGAGTGGATATAATGTAAATAGAGTGATAGATAATGCGATGGTACGAATAACCCAATAGAATCAATGTTTCTTATATTTACACTATTCTAAATATATAAACTTTTAAAAAATGGTATGTTAGCGTTTTCATAATTTTTAAGTTATGCTAGAATAAGGACATAAGTTATTAATTATTACAAAAAGAAAAAAGAATTCCTTTTTTCTGTTAATTATAAGGGGGCATTTCATTATGCGTATTGGGGTACCAGCAGAAATTAAAAACAACGAAAACCGTGTGGCAATGACACCAGCAGGTGTTGTACATTTAATTCGTAACAATCACGAAGTATTCATTCAAAAGGATGCAGGTGTAGGATCTGGTTTCACAGATGCTCAGTATGTTGAAGCGGGAGCAAAAATTGTTGATACAGCTGAAGAAGCTTGGAACATGGAAATGGTTATGAAAGTTAAGGAACCAGTTGAAAGCGAATACAAACACTTCAGTGAAGGTTTAATCTTATTCACATACTTACACTTAGCTCCAGAACCAGAATTAACAAAAGCGTTAATCGAGAAGAAAGTTGTTGCTATCGCATATGAAACAGTACAATTAGAAAACCGTTCATTACCATTACTTGCACCTATGAGTGAAGTAGCTGGTCGTATGGCTGCACAAATCGGTGCGCAATTCCTTGAGAAAAACAAAGGCGGTAAAGGTATCTTACTTGCAGGTGTTCCAGGAGTTAAACGTGGTAAAGTAACAATTATCGGTGGTGGACAAGCTGGTACAAATGCTGCTAAAATTGCAGTTGGACTAGGTGCGGATGTAACAATCATCGACTTAAGTGCAGAACGTCTTCGTCAATTAGATGATATTTTCGGAAACCAAGTAAAAACTTTAATGTCTAATCCTTACAATATTGCAGAAGCTGTAAAAGAATCTGATCTTGTAATCGGTGCAGTATTAATCCCAGGTGCAAAAGCGCCAAAACTTGTAACAGAAGAAATGATTAAATCAATGGAACCAGGTTCTGTTGTTGTAGATATCGCGATTGACCAAGGTGGTATTTTCGAAACAACTGACCGTATTACAACTCATGATAACCCAACTTATGAAAAACACGGCGTTGTGCATTATGCAGTTGCAAACATGCCAGGTGCGGTTCCACGTACATCAACTCTTGCATTAACAAACGTAACAGTACCATATGCAGTACAAATTGCTAACAAAGGCTACAAAGAAGCTTGCCTAGGCAACACTGCATTATTAAAAGGTATTAATACATTAGAAGGCTATGTAACATTCGAAGCAGTTGCAGAAGCTCACGGTGTAGAGTACAAAGGTGCTAAAGAATTATTAGAAGCAGAAACAGTATCTTGCTAATAGAAGCATTATACAAAACGAAATCGAACAATATATAAAACAACATGATAAGAGCTAAGAGATAATACCTCTTAGCTCTTCTTGGTAAAAGGGGGCATTCATCGTGGCCAACCTATTTAAAAAGAAATCCGTTACGCAATTGTTAGGGGAAAGTAAAAGTAAAACTTTGACGAAAACGCTAGGGGCATTTGACCTAACAATGCTAGGGATTGGTGCGATAATTGGTACAGGAGTTCTAGTATTAACGGGATTAGTAGCAGCAAGAGATGCTGGTCCAGCAGTTATTTTTTCATTCATGATTGCAGCAATTGTTTGTGGATTTGCAGCTTTATGTTATGCAGAGGTTGCATCTGCACTTCCTGTTTCAGGTAGTGTGTACACATATTCATATGCAACAATTGGTGAGTTTGTTGCCCATTTAATGGGATGGACATTGCTATCCGTATATGTCGTAACGACTGCCGCAGTAGCTGGCGGATGGACAGGTTATTTCAATAATTTAGTGAGTGGATTGGGACTTGAAATTCCTAAAGCATTGTTAACGATTCCATCGCAAGGTGGTATGGTGAACTTACCCGCAGTTATCATTACGTTGGTGATAACTTGGTTATTATCACGAGGTACAAAAGAAAGTAAGCGTGTGAATAACATAATGGTATTAATTAAAATTGGTATTGTTGTTTTATTCATTGCAGTTGGTGTATTCTACGTGAAACCAGAAAACTGGATACCATTTGCACCGTACGGCTTAAGTGGAGTCTTTGCCGGAGGAGCAGCAGTATTCTTCGCTTTCTTAGGATTTGATGCATTAGCAACTTCTGCTGAAGAAGTAAAAAATCCGCAACGTGATCTACCGATTGGTATTATTGCTTCATTAGTCATTTGTACAATCATTTATGTTGTAGTTTGTCTCGTTATGACAGGTATGGTTTCTTACAAGGAATTAGATGTACCTGAAGCGATGGCCTATGTACTAGAAGTTGTAGGACAAGATAAAGTGGCTGGTGTAATTGCTATTGGAGCTGTAATTGGTATTATGGCTGTAATTTTCGCATACATCTACGCTACGACACGTGTATTCTTCGCGATGAGCCGTGATGGTTTATTGCCAAAATCTTTTGCGAAAATTAACAAGAAGACAGAAGCACCAACATTTTCAGTTTGGTTAACAGGAATTGGTAGTGCTGTAATTGCTGGATTTATCGATTTAAAAGAATTGTCAAATTTAGCGAATATTGGAGCGTTATTAACATTCGCGATGGTTGGTGTAACTGTCATCATTCTTCGTAAAACGCATCCGAAATTACAACGTGGATTTATGGTACCATTTGTACCAATCTTACCGATTATTTCAGTTGCATGCTGTCTATTCTTAATGGTAAATCTACCGTTAAAAACATGGATATACTTCGGTATTTGGTTGGCAATTGGAGTAGTTGTATACTTTGTGTATTCGAAAAAACACAGTCATCTAAAAGAAGATGGAAGTTCGCAAGATAGTTTAGAAAAAGCTAATTAAAGGGATATAAGATAGTAAGCCTTGTGCGTCTAGGGAGCGCGTAAGGCTTTTTCTTTTTGGGAAATAAAGGGATCAATGTTACTTTGTCGAACTTTGATGTTGGAATATGAAAAAGGGGTGGAAAGATGGAGACGAAAGTTGTCGTTGGAGCAGAGGGATATAATAATAACCCAGGTTGGTTACATACAAATGAAGAACAATTAAATTTATTAAAAAGAGAAACGTGGATTAATAAATTTCAGACTAATTCTTTATCAGTAATTTTGGCTGAGCACGTATGGGAGCATTTATCGTATGAAGAAGGTATAGAAGCAGCTAAAATATGCTATGAGTTTTTACAAGATGATGGTTATATTCGGTGTGCAGTGCCGGATGCATGTTTCCCTAATGAAGAATATCAGCGTGGTGTGCAAGTGGGAGGACCTGGCCCGTTAGATCATCCGGCTGCAAGTCATAAAATTGTACATAACTATAAAACGATTGTATCTATGTTTGAAGCAGCGGGTTTTCAAGTAAAGTTGCTAGAGTATTGCGATGAAAATGGAGAATTTCATTATAATAATTGGAATGAGCAAGGAGGTTTTATTTATCGCTCGAAGCGCTTTGACCATAGAAATCAAGATGGAAAGTTAGGATTCGCTTCGTTAATTGTGGATGCAGTGAAAGTTAATAAATAAGAAAAGGATGCACGATAGCTTTCGTGCATCTTTTTTGTATGAAGATCATGATAGATGCTGAGAATATTTATCCCGCTATTTGAGGGCAGTAAAACTCCCACCTCGAAATTCAGCTGGAGCAAAGAAGTTAGGTGGGAGATCAACTGCCCGTAAACGCCCGATTGGTGCGGGCTGATTAAAGTTTCACTTTATAGGTGTATTTTGAAATGTGAACGAAATGTTCGAAAAAATGTATGAGAATTTATTGACACATATGAATGGACGCTCATATAATAAAGGTATAAGACATATGAATAGTTGTTCATATGTTCAAATGAAGAGGTGAGCTGTGATGGCTGAAAATAAAGTAGAAACGCAACAGGAAGCGTGTTCTCAAACGGTAATTCACGAGGAAATCGTGGATCAAGTAAAACAAACAATTCCGACTGATGAAAGTTTAAGTAAAGTAGCAGAATTATTTAAAGTATTAGGTGACCGTACACGTACGAGAATATTGCATGCATTATTTGAAGCTGAAATGTGTGTTTGTGATTTAGCTTATTTATTAGGAATGACACAATCTTCAATCTCACATCAGCTTCGTGTATTAAAGCAAGCAAAGCTTGTAAAGAATCGTAAAGAAGGAAAGGTAGTTTATTATTCATTAGAAGATCAACACGTAATTCATATCTTCGAGCAAGCGTTTGAACACGTAAACGAGGAAGAATAAAAACGCGAGGAGGGAGAACGATGGCAGAAGCATTAGTGAAAAAGAAACTTATGCTAGAAGGTTTAGATTGTGCAAATTGTGCAATGAAAATTGAAAAAGGTGTTGGGAATATAGAGGGAGTAACGTCTTGTTCCGTAAACTTCGCAACAAAAACGATGCTTTTAGAAACACCGCAAAATAAAGAAAATCAAGTTGTTACGGAAGCGAAGCAACTTGTTACAAAATTAGAGCCGCATATTAAAGTGCAAGAAGAACAAAAAACAAAATCAATAAAAGAAGTATTTGTATTAGAAGGCTTAGATTGTGCAAATTGTGCAATGAAGATTGAAAATAAGGTAAAGGAAATGCCAACAGTTTCAGAAGCGACTGTTGATTTCGTATCAAAGAAATTACGAGTAGAAGTTGCGAATAAAAGAGAACTTGAATCGACTGTGCAAAATATAAAAAATGTTGTTCAAAAGTTAGAGCCAGATGTAAAAGTTGTTCGTGAAGAGGAAAAAGGACACGACCATGGTCATGATCATGGTGATGGAAATGTGAAAAAGATGATAGGACGATTAGTAGTCGGTGGAATTTTGACAGGAATTGCTGCATTAGCCGGATTACCGCAAATGATAACAATTCCATTATTCGTCCTTGCGTATTTATTAATAGGTGGGGATATCGTTTGGAGAGCGGTAAGAAACATAACTCGCGGCCAAGTATTCGATGAAAACTTTTTAATGGCAATCGCAACTTTAGGAGCTTTCGCGATTCAACAATATCCAGAAGCGGTAGCAGTTATGCTATTTTATCAAGTAGGGGAACTGTTCCAAAGTATTGCAGTAAATCGTTCTCGAAAATCAATTACGTCATTAATGGATATTCGTCCTGACTATGCGAATGTGAAAGTTGGAAACGAAACGAAACAAGTATCACCAGAAGATGTGCAAATAGGTGAGTATATTATCGTAAAACCAGGTGAAAAAGTACCGTTAGACGGGAAAGTAGTTGAGGGAACATCAATGATGGATACTTCAGCGTTAACAGGTGAGTCTGTACCGCGAGAAGTAGAAGTTGGTAATGACGTATTAAGTGGTTTTGTAAACCAAAATGGTGTATTAACTGTTGAAGTTACAAAAGAGTTCGGTGAATCGACTGTATCGAAAATTTTAGACTTAGTACAAAATGCAAGTAGCAAAAAAGCGCCAACAGAAAACTTTATTACGAAGTTTGCACGTTATTACACTCCAGTGGTAGTTATTACAGCAGCGATTATGGCATTTATTCCACCACTTATTTTAGAAGGTGCTACATTCTCTGACTGGATTTATAGAGCTTTAGTATTTTTAGTAATCTCTTGTCCATGTGCGCTCGTTGTATCGATTCCTCTTGGATTCTTTGGCGGTATTGGTGGGGCATCTAAAAGTGGTATTTTAGTAAAAGGAAGTAACTATTTAGAAGCATTGAATGATGTGAAATATATCGTTTTTGATAAAACAGGAACATTAACAAAAGGTGTCTTTAAAGTTACGAAGATGGATCCTAGTGAAGGTACTACAGCTGAAGAACTATTAGAATATGCAGCATTTGCAGAAGTATATTCAAATCATCCGATTGCACAATCTATTCGAAAAGCATATGGAAAATCAATCGATGAAAATGCTATTGAAGACTATAGTGAAATTTCTGGTCATGGTACGGTTGTAAAAGTACAAGGAAAAGAAATTTTCGCAGGTAATGCTAAATTAATGAGAAAAGAAAACATTACATTTAAGCAACCAAATACAGTAGGTACACTAGTTCATGTTGCTGTAGATGGTAAATATGCGGGTTATATTGTTATCTCTGATGAGGTAAAAGAGGATTCAAAACAAGCAATTCAAAAGTTAAAAGAACTAGGTATTAAGAAGACAGTCATGTTAACTGGTGATGCAAAATCAGTTGGTGAAGCTGTTGGTAAAGAATTAGGTTTAGATGAAGTTCATGCCGAATTATTACCACACCAAAAAGTAGAAGAAATCGAAAAAATTGATGCAGCAAAACGCGGTAAAGAAAAGATTGCATTCGTCGGTGATGGTATTAATGATACACCAGTATTAGCGCGAGCAGACGTTGGTATTGCGATGGGTGGTTTAGGGTCAGATGCAGCAATTGAAGCTGCTGATATCGTTATTATGACTGATGAGCCTTCAAAAATTGCGACAGCAGTAAAAATTGCAAAACGTACACGTAGTATTGTCTGGCAAAATATTATATTTGCATTAGGGGTAAAAGGGTTAGTGTTATTACTCGGCGCCTTTGGTATTGCAACAATGTGGGAAGCGGTCTTCTCAGATGTTGGTGTGACACTACTTGCAGTTTTAAATGCAATGCGTGTACTGAGAGTGAAAGATTTATAAAAATAAGAGAGGGCGCGATTACGCCCTCTCTTATTTTTATTATTTTACCGTGTTATTGAGGGTGACTGTTGGTAACATAATATTGAAAAAAACAGAGAAGGAGGAAACTTCTCTGTTTATTTTTGTATGTTTTTTTCAACTTGTTCGCGAACAGTTTGAATATAATTCATTTTATGATCCCAGCACTCTTGGCTTAAATCGACAGGGTACTCTTCAGGATTTAAAGTTCGCATATATTCTTCCCAAAATAGTGAGAGGCTGTGTTCGTTATACTTTTGAATATCTAATATGTTAGGTAATTCATACGTTCTTTTACCGTTAACGAAAATATCTTGATGCAGTTCGCGTGCTTCGAAGTTTGTTACGAATTTACTTATATATGTATGAACAGGATGGAACATTTTTAAACGTTCTTCTTTTCCGGGTTCTTCTGACTCTAAAGCAATATAATCGCCTTCTGCATGATCGTTAACACGGTTAATAATACGATAAATTCGTTTAAGTCCTGGGGTTGTAATTTTTTCAGGATTGGATGAAATTTTAATCGTATCATTTAAGTTGCCATCGGCATCTTCAATGGCAACTAGTTTGTAGACAGCGCCTAATGCTGGTTGCTCAAAAGATGTGATTAGTTTTGTACCGACACCCCATACATCAATTTTTGCTCCTTGAGATTTCAAATGCATAATCGTATATTCATCTAAATCGCTAGAAGCGATAATTTTTGTGTTTGTAAATCCAGATTCATCAAGTTGTTTTCTTGCTTCTTTTGATAAATACGCCATATCTCCACTATCAAGGCGAATACCGTAAAAATCGATGCGATCTCCAAACTCTTTTGCAACACGAATCGCATTTGGAACACCAGATTTTAAAGTGTCGTATGTATCGACGAGAAATACACATTTTTTATGTGTTTCAGCATATTTTTTAAACGCAACATATTCATCACGATATGCTTGAACGAAAGAGTGGGCATGTGTGCCGGCTACAGGGATGCCAAAGCGTTTCCCTGCCCGAACGTTACTTGTAGAAGAGAAACCGCCAATGAAAGCAGCGCGTGTTCCCCAAAGAGCAGCATCAAACTCATGAGCACGCCTTGTACCAAACTCTAAAAGTTCATCATTATTTGCAGCGTGCTTCATACGTGCGGCTTTTGTAGCAATTAATGTTTGGTAATTTACAATATTTAAGAGAGCAGTTTCAATTATTTGTGCCTCGCCAAGCGGTGCATCAACACGTAATAAAGGCTCGTTATTAAAAACAACTTCACCTTCCTGCATACCACGAACCGTTCCAGTGAATTTCATATTTTGTAAATAATGAAGGAAGTCTTCTTCAAATTGCAGCTCTGCTAAATAAGCGATATCGCTTTCGGTAAACCTGAAATTTTCTATGTACTCTACAATTTTCTCAAGACCAGCAAATACTGCATAACCGTTTTCGAATGGAAGCTTTCGAAAGTATAAATCAAAAACAGAACGGCGATTATGAATACCATCTTTCCAATATGTATAAGCCATGTTGATTTGATATAAATCTGTATGTAAGGCGTAACTATCGTCTTTATAATGATTCATTGCGAAAACACCTCCGTAAATTGGTTATAGTATACCAATTTTCCACCCTTCGTAGCAAAGAAGTAATATGGAAGTGAAGTCAAGAGAGAAAAAAATGAAATAATGCATTTTTTTTAGAAAATTTACATTTATCAATTTATATTTCTCCAGATTTTATGTATTATTAGAGTAATGGGGGTAATGAGAATGGAGGAGGACAATGCAACAAACATTAGAAAAAATAGGCAAGCAAGTTTTTTATAAACGGCTACAGCAAAAAATGACACAAGAAGAATTATGTCAGGGCATTTGTTCTGTCTCATACTTAAGTAAGATCGAAAACGGAAAGATCGAAGCATCAGAAGAAATTCTACAATTGCTCTGCGCAAGACTAGAAATTGCTGTGACGGATTTGAGAGATGTAGAAGAAGATGTGAAGGTGAAGTTGGACGAGTGGTTGAACGCACTAGTTCATTTGGACAAGCAACAAGTAGAGCGCATATACGAAGAGTTGCAAGGTGAAATGAAGCATGTTTTGGATTTTGAAATTATAAATTATTATAAACTGCTGTATACACGTTATTTAATGATGAAGCGGGATCTCCCTGCTGTTGAAGAAGAATTGGACGGATTGAAGAAAGTGTATAAGAAATACTCGCCTTTTCAGAAGATGTTATATACGTATAGTAAGGCATTATTATATTCCGTGCAGTACAAATATACGCAGGCATTAGAATATTTGTTAAAGACGGAATCGATGGCGAAAGAGTTAGGATATTATGAAACAGGAATATATTATAATTTAGCATTGACATATAGTCAGATGGAAATAGACCATATGACATTATACTTTGCTAATGTGGCATTAGAAGGTTTTAAAAGTGAATATAAATTTAGAAATATAATTAATTGTAAGTTTTTAATTGCGTTTAGTTATACTAGAAAAAAACAATATAATGAAGCTATGGAAATCTATAATCATATCATAAGAGAAGCAACTTCTTTTGCTGATAAAGATAATATTCTTTCTATTGCTTTAAATAATATTGGTTATCTGTACTACCGACAAAAAAATTATGCCAAGGCGAAAGAGTATTATATAGAATGCTTAAAATATAAAAAAGAAGAGGATATGAATTATATTGATGCCATGTATGAGCTCTCGTTACAGTGTATTCAATTAGGAGAACTTGAGGAAGCGGCTGAATGGATTGAAAAAGGTATTCTTGCTGCAAGGAAAGATGATAGATACAAAGGGATGTTATATTTATTGTTAAATTTAAGATATAAATATTTTGAAGAAAGAGACCTCTATAAAAAATTTCTAGAAACAGAAGTAGTTCCTTTCTTTAAAACAGAGGAAAATATAAAAGATTTAAAGAAAGTATACTTAGAACTAGCTGAATACTTAGAAGAATGCTCAGATTTTAAAGAAAGTAATCGCTATTATAAATTAGCGATTACTTTATTAGAAGAATAAAGAGGAGGGATAGTATGAAAAAGTTAATTGCAGGAACATTTGTGGTTATGGCAATTGCAGCTGTAGTATTGGATATTCAGTATGCCTGGAAGCCGGATACTCTAGGGCAAGAAGCTAAAACAGTTGAACAAATTAATTTATAAAAAAAACCCTTTCCCAACGGAAAGGGTTTTTTTTTCAATATTTGTTCCTCAAAATTCTACAAAACTTGAGAAAAAAGTTATTTGAATTTTTAGTATATTAATAGTGGAAACATAATGCTAATATGAAATTACTCTTTTTCAAAAATTTTTTATTAGGGGGAAGGTTATATGAAAAGGAAGAGTTTAGCATTAGTTTTAGCGACAGGAATGGCAGTTACAACATTTGGAGGGACAGGCTCTGCGTTTGCGGATTCTAAAAATGTACTCTCTACGAAGAAGTACAATGAGACGGTGCAGTCACCTGAATTTATTTCTGGTGATCTAACTGGAGCGACTGGCAAGAAAGCGGAATCTGTTGTGTTTGATTACTTAAACGCGGCAAAAGGTGATTATAAGCTAGGGGAAAAGAGTGCGCAAGATTCTTTCAAAGTGAAACAAGTGAAGAAAGATGCAGTAACTGATTCAACGGTAGTGCGTATGCAACAAGTTTACGAGGGAGTACCTGTATGGGGGTCTACTCAAGTAGCTCACGTAAGTAAAGATGGTTCTTTAAAAGTACTGTCTGGAACAGTTGCGCCTGATTTAGACAAGAAGGAAAAGTTGAAAAACAAAAATAAGATTGAAGGCGCAAAAGCAATTGAAATCGCGCAACAAGATTTAGGAGTAACACCTAAATATGAGGTGGATCCAAAAGCGGACTTATATGTATATCAAAACGGTGAAGAAACAACATATGCATACGTTGTAAATTTAAACTTCTTAGATCCAAGCCCAGGAAACTACTACTATTTCATTGAGGCAGACAGCGGTAAAGTATTAAATAAATATAATACAATTGATCATGTGACGAATGATGACAAGTCACCTGTTAAACAAGATGCTCCTAAACAGGATGCTAAAGCGGTTGTAAAGCCTGTAACAGGAACGAATAAAGTAGGGACAGGTATTGGAGTGTTAGGAGATACGAAATCGCTTAATACAACGTTATCTGGGTCATCTTACTACTTGCAAGATAATACGCGCGGAGCAACAATTTTCACATATGATGCGAAAAATCGCTCAACATTACCAGGAACATTATGGGCAGATGCAGATAATGTTTTCAATGCAGCGTATGATGCAGCGGCAGTTGATGCTCATTACTATGCAGGTAAAACATATGATTATTATAAAGATACATTTAACAGAAACTCTATTAATGATGCAGGAGCACCATTAAAATCAACTGTTCATTACGGAAGTAAGTATAATAATGCATTCTGGAACGGTTCGCAAATGGTATACGGAGATGGTGATGGTGTAACATTCACTTCATTATCTGGTGGTATTGACGTAATTGGTCACGAATTAACGCATGCGGTTACGGAAAATAGCTCGAATTTAATTTATCAAAATGAATCAGGAGCATTAAATGAGGCGGTTTCTGATATATTTGGTACTTTAGTAGAATTCTATGATAACCGTAATCCAGATTGGGAAATCGGAGAAGATATTTATACACCTGGTAAAGCAGGAGATGCACTTCGTTCTATGAGTGATCCAACGAAATATGGTGATCCAGATCATTACTCTAAGCGTTACACTGGTTCAAGTGACAACGGTGGTGTTCATACAAACAGTGGTATTATTAATAAACAAGCTTATTTATTAGCCAATGGTGGTACGCATTACGGTGTAACTGTAACTGGTATCGGTAAAGATAAATTAGGTGCGATTTACTACCGTGCAAATACACAGTATTTCACGCAATCTACTACATTTAGTCAAGCTCGTGCTGGCGCAGTACAAGCTGCTGCTGATTTATATGGTGCGAGTTCTGCTGAAGTAACAGCAGTTAAGCAATCATTTAGTGCTGTTGGTGTAAACTAAGATATTTCTATTCGTAAGAGGTATATATTAATAGAATATACTTCAAAAAATAAAGAAGGAGCCTATGCTCCTTCTTTATTTTTTTCTCCATTTTTTCCACAAATAAAATAATCCAACGCAACCCGCGATTGTTACAATCCACTTCGCTTCATTTGTTCCATTTATGACATGATATGCAGAATATACTTCAATCAATAAGGCCGGTATTTTCCCTATTGTGCTGGCAATACTGAAAGAGAGTAATGACATTTTGCCAAGAGCTGCAAATAAAGTAACGATACTGGACGGAATGAAAGGAATAAAACGAAAAGATAGGACTAGTAGAAATGCCTCTCTGCCTTCTACGTAAAGAAGGCGTTCTACCTTTGGATACTTATTTACTTTATCGAGAGTGAACTTCTGAAGGCCTATACGATAAATATAAAACGAGATAATAGCCCCTAATGCCTCACCTGCAATCGAAATGATTGTGCCATTTGTTACACCGAAGAGCTGTATATTAATGGCGGTCAAAAAAATACTAGGGATAAAACCTAAAAGACTGATGATGATGTTGATTAAGATACTAAGTGGAATTGCGATTGAATAATAGTCTGTTAAGAAGTTTTGAATTGTTTCAGCCATCGTATAAAATCCTTTATCTTTTTTTGCATTACACCATATTTCCATTGTATAGGCAAGTGTAAATTTACATAATGTAGAAAACAGTTGATAGAAAGGTACTTGTATACCTTATATAGGTATTGGGTATATAAAACTAGGGGTATATTTAGTTCGTTTAAAGAATACTCCATAAATACTATATTCAAAGGGTTTTTGGAGTATTATGATTGGTGTTTTTATCCGGGAAATAATTTAAAAAACACGTGGGTATATTTTAAGGTGGGCGAAAAACAGTGATTTGATGAAAGTGGATTGGAAAATATAGCGAAATGAATGAGGGATTTTAAAATTGTATCCATTTTTTCTTTGTGAAATTGACTTTTAGTGGAGTTACGATAATAATCATGGAAGAGGTGATACGATGAAACGATTAAGTAGTCTTTTCTTGAGTAGTTTATTGGCACTAATGCTGATTTTAAGTGGATGTGCAGGAAAAGAACAAAAAACAGAAAAACCAAAAGAGGATCATTCTACATCAGTAGAAAAAATTAGTGACAATATTTTAGATGAAATGGAAGGGCCACCTAAAAATGGTCATACGATTGAAAGGCATGTAGGCAAATCAGAAGAGGATTTGAAGAATCGTTTGAAGACAGATAAAGTTTCAGCGGCAAGTACATACTATGATAAGGAAACAGCGACAAAGGCTGTGAAAGATAGTTTAAAACAACATGATAAAGAAATTCAGGACTGGTTGAAAAACTCTAAAGAGGCTCGTCTTGTATTGAATACAACTCATTCATTTCCAGTTGGAAAAACGGTAATAAAGAAAAATATGAATGTAAAAGACAAACTAGTAAAGACTGTTACTGTTTTAGCGAGAGATAAATCAGGAGATCTAGGATTTAAGATTATTACTTCTTATCCATCAGATAAATAAAGGGGGGAGTATATATGTATCCAACATTACAATACTTTCTTAAATCGTACTGTACGTTAAGTATTCATGAGGATGAAATAGTAAGCGTGATGGAAGAGTTTATAGAGCAAGAAGACGAAGAAATTGTTTTGAAATTACGCGATGAATTAGTAAATATGAAGAAAAAGAACGCGTGGGAAGAAGTGTGCGTATTAGCTGCGAAGCAAGGGAATCGTATGTGGTCTTTAGAAGAAACGAAGGACCATCTTGAAACTTTTTTACTATTATTGCAAAAGAAAAAGGCGTGAGTAAATCACGCCTTTTTGTATACGCTTTTTGAAATTTGTCCGTTTGATATTATCTCATTGTTTTGGGGCACTTTTATATACGCTTTTTGAAATTTGTCCATTTGATAGTACTTCACCGTTTTGTGTTACTTTTTTATACGTAACCGCTGTTATTTTATCACCAGTATTACTAATTACTTGAGAAGAAACTTCAACATTTTTACCAGTATTCGTACCGAAAATACGTGTAGTAATACTGCCGCCATTTGAAAATGCTTGAATGTAAATATGCTTACCTGTATTGTTTTTAAATTGTAAATCCGGACCATAATCTGCCACTGCTGCATCTTGCCCAAGTGGTAAATAATTTACGGGCATAGAATGATTGCTTCGAGAAACAATTCCTAAATCTGCCCTTAAAGCTGCGCTATATAAAGTACTACTTACTTGGCAAACGCCTCCGCCTGCACTTTGTATAACTTTACCTTGTGAATATACTGCTGCGGATTTATAACCATGTGCAGCATCAGTTACGCCAACACGGCCATTAAAACTAAACGTTTCATCAGGTGCTACAATAACTCCACTTAAAGTAGTAGCTGACTTATTTACGTTATAGGACTGATTTCCATTACGGCCAGCCATTGGGGTAGAGTATTCAGCAATCACTTCTTTAATCCCCATTTGTTGTATATCTTCTGTAGAACGTTCAGGTTTTATTGGTGTAACTGGTAATGCCACATCGGATGTGCCAGAAGTAATAGCTTGATTCGTTAAAGCGGTTAATTGTCCTTTATCAATTTTTTCCCCATTTTGACTTTGGCTAATATTCACTGTAGGGCCTTCAACACTTAATTCGGCGTTGACAGGATTTTTTAATGTGTCATTATATTTATCCTTTATAAAGGTTTCATAAGTTGTTGTATTTAATTGTGGTGTTAATTTATAGTCACGTTTTACTTCACCGTTTTCAGCTTGCTTACGCATGTTGTAACGATTCATTACGTTTCCTTCTTGTTCTTTAAAGATATTGTTGACAATATCCTTCTCTTTATAATCTACTCCTAAATCTTTCCATGTGTAATTTTGTTTATCATTTTGGAATACGTAGTTAAGAGATTTTTGATTTAATTCATTCACCTTTTGATTAACAATGGTTTGAATATCTGCTTTATTTTTTCCCTCAAGAGAAATACCTTCAAATGTAGTGTTTGGTAGTGCAGTTGTATTTAGTTGATTATTTAATTTGGATACATATTGATATCCACCAATACCACCAACACAAAGTAATATGCCACCAGCAATAGCGGAACCAATCAGTATTTTGCTTAGCTTCATTTATTTCCCCCCAGAAAAATTTGTATAAATATATGTATTACATTTTTTGTATAAAAATGATGAAAATAACATTATGTACGTACTAGTATACTATTATTTTCACTATACGTGTAATGTTTTCATAAAAAATGTTACACTGTTGTAATAATTGTCTCTTTTTGTCACAATATGCATGAGAAATATGTTGAAAATTATAATAAAAAGGCTGCTTAGAAAAATCTAGCAGCCTTTTTATTATAATTTTTTATGCTCATTTTTATTCGTAACACCGAGATGTTCTTGAAGTGTTGTCGAGATATCATTAACACTTTTTTCGTTTGGAACGTAATAATAAATACCACCTATATATTTATCAGTACCTTCCACTTGCAATTTATCCATTTTTAAATTTGAATTCATTGAATTTTTTGCAATAGTCATCATATCATCAAAAGTTAAATTTGTTTTTAAGTCTGTATCGACAGCATCTAATAGGCTTCCGATTTTATTAATGGAATTGAGAGATAGTGCTTTTTCAGCAATAGCTTCTAAAACAAGTTGTTGTCGTTGACCGCGCATATAATCACTGTCAATATGGCGAGTTCTAGCTAGTGCAAGTGCTTCTTCTCCATTTAAATGTTGACGCCCTTTTTTTAGGTGAATCGCATCTGCTTCGTCGCTACTATTTTGTTCTGTGAACTCAACTGGAACGTCGACAGTTATACCACCTAGAGAATCAACGATCTTGATAAAGGATTTGAAATTAAATTTTACATAGTAATCAACTGGGACATCTAAAAAGTTTTCTACTGTATCAATTGTGCTGTCTACACCACCAAATACGTGTGCATGTGTAATTTTATCATATTTATCACGTGATTTAATGTAGACGCGTGAATCACGTGGAATGCTGACTAGTTTAACAGATTTATCATTTTTATTAATTGTTGCAAGTAATAATGCATCTGTACGAGTCGCTTTTCCGTAACCTTTTTCTCTGATATCACTTTCATCAACACCCATAATCAGGACAGAAATATTGTCAGTCATAGGTTTAACAGCTTTTTCACGCTTGCTGGATTTATCTCCTCGGCCGAGTTCAGAATAGGCGTTGCTTAAGACGGATTTTGCTTTACTGTATATATGGAAGGAATAGCCTCCTGCTCCCATTGCTACAATAAGTAAGGGGATAAGAATGAACCAAAGTAGGCGCTTTTTCTTGGAACGTCCTTTTTTGGCTCGAGTTTCGTTGTTAATGTCGGATGTCATCATTTTTTCTCCTTTAAAACAATCAAAGTGTATACATCTAGAAGCGTATTAAAATACATAAAAAATATTGTACGCTAAATAAAAGGTATTGTACATGTATAAAAAATAGATGTCTTGATTATTTATAAGACATCTATTCGTTAGTGTATACAAAAGACAGGGATAAGAAAATGATAAAATTTTTCCTAATTAAAGCATAATACTTACAATAATTGCAGATAAAATGCTAACAAGAGTAGCGCCATATAGTAATTTTAGGCCGAAGCGGGCAACAACATTTCCTTGTTCTTCGTTTAACCCTTTTACCGCACCGGAAATAATTCCAATGGAAGAAAAGTTGGCAAAAGAAACGAGGAAGACAGAAATAATACCAACTGTACGGATAGAAAGAGTGCTGGAAATTTTACTAAGATCCATCATTGCTACAAATTCATTTGTTACAAGCTTCGTTGCCATAATGCTACCAGCTGCGACAATTTCAGAACTTGGTACACCGATAAGAAATGCAATAGGAGCAAATACGTAGCCGATTAATTGCTGAAAAGTAATGCCGAATATAATGAGGAATAGGTCATTAATGCAGCTAATTAATGCTACGAATCCGATGAGCATAGCACCGACGACAATGGCTACCCGGAAACCATCAAGAATATATTCGCCAAGCATTTCAAAGAAACTTTGCTTTTCACCTTTTATTTCCAAAATATCTTCTTCATCTTTAACGTCGTAAGGGTTAATGATGAGTACGATAATAAAACCGCTAAATAAATTGAGAACGAGTGCGGTTACTACATATTTAGGTTCAATCATCGTCATATAGGCACCTACGATAGACATAGATACTGTTGACATGGCTGATGCACAAAGTGTATAAAGACGGTGTTTTGGAATTTGAGCTAATTGCTTTTTTACCGTAATAAAAACTTCTGATTGGCCGACAATAGCGGAAGCGATGGCATTGTAAGATTCTAATTTCCCAAGACCATTTATCTTGCTAAGAAAGAAACCAATCCAATGAATAAAAAATGGTAGTATTTTGAAATGTTGTAATATACCAATTAAGACGGAAATAAAGACAATCGGTAATAATACAGTAAGGAAAAATGACATCTCACCTTTATTTGCAAGACCGCCAAATACAAAGTTTATACCATCAGCAGCATACTCGAGTAGCTTTGTGAACAGGCTGGAAATGACCCGAATAAGTATGAGACCAATTTCTGTATTTAATAATAAATAGGTTAAAATTAACTGTATAATAAGCATGATGAAAATAGGTTTGAATTTAATGTGTTTCTTATTATTGCTAGCAATATAAGCAAGGAAGAAAACGACGATAAGTCCGACGAAAAAAGTGATAAATTTCATAGTAAGCCTCCTAAAAGAGATATTCTGCTATATATGTTTTTCATTTAAAGTGAGAATATGCATGTTTGGTAAAGAGAGGAATAGAGGAATCATGAATATATGTAGAATACATCACGTTGCAATTATTTGTTCAAATTATGAAGTGTCAAAGGATTTTTATACACGAATATTAGGTTTCAAAGTGAAGAATGAAGTATATAGAAAGGAACGAAATTCGTATAAGTTAGATTTATGTGTAGGAGGAGAGTATCAAATTGAATTATTTTCATTTCCAAGTCCGCCTGACCGCGCAAGCTTTCCAGAGGCTGCTGGACTTAGACATTTAGCTTTTGCGGTTACTGATATAGAAGATGCTGTTAAACATTTAAAACGATGCGATGTTGAGACGGAATTGATACGTGTTGATGAGATAACGGGAAAAAAATTCGTCTTTTTCCAAGATCCTGACGGTTTGCCATTAGAATTGTATGAGGTTTGAAAATTGGTGAATTTTATATAGGGTTGCTTTCAAGTAAATGAAGAAACTAAAGTGAAACTTCTTTATTTAAAGGAGGTGTAACTTTAGCTAAGAAAAGCTAAAGGACATATGTGGATATTATAAAATTATTGATGGTAGCTGTTCTTATTGCGCTAACAGGTTTCTTTGTAGCTGTAGAGTTTGCAATTATAAAGGTGCGTAGTAGTCGTATCGATCAACTCGTTAGTGAAAAAAGACGAGGCGCATTGGCAGCTAAAAAAGTAACTTCAAATTTAGATGAGTATTTATCGGCATGTCAGTTAGGAATTACGATTACTGCTTTAGGGCTCGGGTGGTTAGGAGAACCGACGATTAAACATTTACTCGAACCGCTGTTTTTAAAATTGGATTTATCTCCTGCAATTGCAAGTACAGTTTCATTTATTATTGCATTTGCAGTTATTACGTTTTTACATGTTGTAATTGGTGAACTCGCTCCAAAGACTTTTGCAATCCAAAAAGCAGAGCAAGTTAGCTTATTATTATCAAAGCCCCTAATTTATTTTTACCGAGTTATGTATCCATTTATTTGGGCTTTAAATGGCTCTGCACGATTTGTGACAGGCTTATTTGGTTTACATCCGGCTTCTGAACATGAAGTTGCGCATTCTGAGGAGGAACTAAGATTAATCTTGTCTGAGAGTTATGAGAGTGGCGAGATTAATCAAACTGAATTTAAATATGTAAATAACATCTTTGAATTTGATAACAGGGTAGCAAAGGAAATCATGGTACCTCGTACTGAAGTTGTTGGTTTATATGAAGATGAGCCGTTTGAGACACATATTAAAGTAATCGCACAAGAAAAATATACGAGATATCCAGTATTTGGTGAAGATAAAGATGAAATTATTGGGATGGTTAATGTAAAGGACTTATTTATTCATTATATGGATGGTAATCGAGATGAAGAGTGTTCGATTACACCATATACACGTCCAGTTATTGAAGTGTTAGAAAATATCGCAATCCATGATTTACTATTGCAAATGCAAAGAAGGCGCATTCCATTAGCTGTATTATATGATGAATATGGTGGCACAGCAGGGATTGTTACATTGGAAGATATTTTAGAAGAAATTGTTGGAGAAATCCGAGATGAATACGATGAAGATGAGCATCCACCTATAGAACATATAAGTGAAGTGTGTAAAATTGTAGAGGGGAAAGTGCTTATTAGCGAAGTAAATGATTTATTTGGCATACATTTGGTCGCTGATGATGTTGATACAATTGGTGGTTGGATTATGGTACAAAAGCAAATCGTTGCTGAGGGGGATATTATTGAGAAACACGGCTTTTCTTTTAAAGTTCTTGAAAAGGATATGCATCAAATTAAGCGAGTTGAAATAAAGAAAGTAGAAGAATGAATGGATTTTCTATTATATAAACTTTAATAAAAAGTATATATAGAAAAATAAATGTTTGCGCTTTCAAAAAGGGTGCTATATAGTGAAAGTGGATACTGAAGAATTCTTTTAATGATACTCGTATTTTATAGGGCGAATTCTTTAGATAAGGATTTAGAATGAAAAGTATAGGTGATGAAAAATGATAGCAACGAAGGATATACGTATAGAAAAAGATTTTTTAGGTGAAAAAGAAGTACCGAATGTAGCTTATTATGGTGTACAAACATTACGTGCCGTAGAAAACTTTCCTATTACAGGATACCGCATTCATCCGTCACTCATTACGGCAATGGCAATTGTAAAGAAAGCGGCAGCGCTTGCGAATATAGATACAGGTTACTTAGCTAAAGATATCGGGCAAGAAATTGCAGAAGCGGCACAAGAGATTGTGGATGGAAAGTTCCATGATCAATTTATTGTAGACCCAATTCAGGGCGGAGCAGGTACTTCAATTAATATGAATACTAATGAAGTAATTGCTAATAGAGCGTTAGAACGTATGGGATACGAAAAAGGTGAATATGCGAAAATTAGTCCAAACACTCATGTGAACATGGCCCAATCAACAAATGATGCGTTCCCAACTGGGATTCATATTGCAACCCTTATGATGCTGGAAGAACTTCTTGTTACAATGGAAGAACTTCACTCTGCTTTTCATGATAAAGCAAAAGAATTTGATCACGTTATTAAAATGGGGCGTACACATTTGCAAGATGCAGTTCCAATTCGCCTTGGACAAGAATTTGAAGCATATAGCAGAGTACTAGAGCGTGATATAAAAAGAATTAAACAGTCTCGTCAACATTTATACGAAGTTAATATGGGTGCGACAGCTGTCGGTACGGGATTAAATGCAAACCCTACTTATATAGAACAAGTTGTGAAGCATTTACGAACTTTTAGTGGTTTCCCTCTTGTTGGTGCAGAGCACTTAGTTGATGCGACGCAAAACACAGATGCATATACAGAAGTATCTGCAGCACTAAAAGTATGTATGATGAATATGTCTAAAATTGCAAATGACCTTCGTATTATGGCGTCTGGTCCACGTGTTGGGTTGGCGGAAATTCAATTACCAGCTCGTCAACCAGGTTCATCTATTATGCCGGGTAAAGTAAATCCAGTTATGGCAGAAGTAATTAACCAAGTTGCTTTCCAAGTAATTGGAAATGACCATACAATTTGCTTAGCGTCAGAAGCTGGGCAATTAGAGTTAAATGTAATGGAGCCGGTATTAGTATTTAATTTAATTCAATCCATCAGTATTATGAACAATGGATTCCGTGTATTTCGTGAATATTGTATTAAAGGAATTACAGCGAATGAAGAGTTGCTGAAGCAATATGTTGAGAAAAGTGTTGGAGTTATTACAGCGGTGAATCCTCATATTGGTTATGAAGCAGCTTCTCGCATTGCACGTGAAGCAATTGCGACAGGAAAGTCTGTTAGGGAACTATGTTTAGAACATGGTGTACTTACAGCAGAAGAGCTTGATATTATTTTGGATCCATACGAAATGACGCATCCTGAAATTGCTGGTGCATCTTTATTAAAAAATAAAAAAGTATAAAATAAAACACCGATTCCCCTTATATAGGGATCGGTGTTTTATTTTAAAAGATATTAAATACAGAGTTAAGTTGAAGTAAGCTAATAATAGCTAAGAAGATTAAACTATATTTCATCACTGTTTTAAATAAGGCAGATTCTTGACCAACTAGTCCAACTGCTGCACAAGCAACTGCTACAGATTGTGGTGAAACCATTTTTGCGATTGTACCACCAACTACGTTTAATGAAACGAGAGTAGATGGAACGAGGTTTAACTGATCGGCAGTTACTGCTTGAAGTGGTGCGAATAATGAACCACTTGATACGACTGAACCTGTAATGAATACGCCAATCCATCCTAAAATTGGAGAAAGAACTGGGAATGCATTTCCTGTAGAAGAGAATGCAAGTCCAAGTGTAGATGACATACCAGAGTAGTTCTCTACGTAAGCTAAAGCGATAACGCTACAAATTGTATATACTGGAACTTTTAATTCTTTTATTGTTTCGATCATTAATTCTTTAATCACTTTGCCGTTTACGCGGTAGACGATAAGTGAAACGATAATTGCTAATACAATCGCAGTAGTTGTAGAAGAGAATACATCTAGTTTGAAAATAGCTGCGAAAGGTGTATCAGCCTTTGTAATTGGTGCAGTTTTCATAACCGTATTATGAAGACCAGGGAATTGAATGTTAAATACTAAGTTTGCCAATGGACCATCCGGAGCAAATAAAGCTTTAATTGGTTTTAAATTAAAGATTGTTACAAATGCAGTTAAGAATACGAATGGAGACCAAGCATATAAAATTTGATTGAATGTATGAGATTCTTTTTCTTCTTGTTTTTCTTCTTTAGCAGAAGATTTTGGTTGCCACACACGTAAGAATAATGCAAGAGAGACCATACTTACAACGGCTGCGAAAATATTAGTAAGTTCTGCACCTAAGAAATAAGTTACAAGGAATTGAGTAATTGCGAAAGAAACACCACTTACAAGAATACCTTGCCAAGTTTCTTTAATACCTTTAATTCCATCGACCATTGAAACCAGTAAGAAAGGTAAAACGATGCTAATGAATGGTAAAATAAGAACAGTTTGACGACCGACAGTTAATGCATCAATTTGAGTTAATTGTGCAGGTACTGTAACTGGAATACCCATAGCACCCATAGCACCACCAGCGATATTAGCTACTAAGCAAATACCTGCTGCTTTTAATGGATTAAAGCCCATACCTACAAGTAATGCTGCTGTAATAGCAACTGGAACACCGAAACCAGCTGCGCCTTCTAAGAAAGCACCGAAAGAATAAGCAATTAATAATACTTGTAAACGTTGATCATTTGTAATGCTTGAAATACTATCACGAATGACATTGAATTGTTCTGTTTTAACAGTTAATTTATAAAGGAAAATAGCTGCGATAACAATAGTACAAATTGGATAAAATCCAGATAAAACACCAAATCCGGCAGATGCTACGGCCATAGTTGCTGGCATTTTATAAACAAATATTGCAAGAATAATAGCTACAATTACACTATAGAGACCAGCGATATAACCTTTCATTTTGAATCCCACTAAACAAATAATGAAGCAAAAAATTGGGAGTGCTGCGATTAGTGCAGATAACCAAATGTTGTTTAACGGATCATAAATTTGTGTCCAAGTACTCATAATGATGACAACTCCTATCTATTTATATGTGAAGAAATTCACATTATTTGTGAAACTATTCACAATCAACTTACATGCTTAGTATATTCTCCTTCAACACTATTGTCAACGTAAAAAAGTATAATTATTCCATAATAGTGTTAAAAGTAACATGTTGTTCATAAAGTAGACAAAAAAACGTACTCTAATAGATTTGAGTACGTTTTTATAAAGTATTGATGTATTCTTTCACCTTTTCATATGTCATTGGTCCTACATGTTTATATTGAATGACACTGTTTGTATCGAGGATAAAAGATGTTGGAATACTTATGATTTGATATGCGGAATTTGCTTGTCCTTTCTGATCTAATAGGACGGGGAAGGTGTATTTGTTTTCTTCAAGAAATTGTTTTACATTGTTCGGGTCTTTTTCAGTAGCTGTTGCATTTACAGCGACAATTTCAATCCCTTTATCCTTTGTATCATGATAAAACTTTTCCATATCAGGCATTTCTGTTTTGCATGGACCACACCAGCTTGCCCAAAAATTCAATATTACTTTTTTTCCTTTATAGTCTGTAAGGCGAACTTCTTGACCAGTGGTTGTTTCCAGAAGGAAATTGAGGGCAACATTGCCAACTTCAGTTCCAATTGGGGTGTTTGATTTTGAAACTATATCTTCTTTGTTGTCTAATAGGAAGTGATTGATAATAGTCCAGCCAACCGCAATGCTAATTAACGCAATAATAATCCATTTTTTAATATTACATCATCCTCCTTACTTAAATTTCCTTTTTATCGTAACAAAGTGGTTAAATATGGCCAAATTACTTTACGATAGGTTATCAATTATAGACGATATTTTACAATATCATTACTGTACATTTCAGTAAGGTGAAAATATAACAAAAAGGCTGATAAATCAACATTTGTAAGCAAAGTATTACTATCCCTTTGTTTTGCTTTTTCTTTATATCATATAGTATAATATTCAAAATCAGCAGGGATTTTTTCCTGAACTGTGTGCTGATAAAAGGAGGAAAAATTTTTCAGCATTATAGGTTGATAAAGTTATGTCGTAACAGGAAATATAAGAACAGATATATAAATAAATAATAAAGAAAATAAAAACGAAAATGAGGGGAACTTTATGAACCAAAACCAATTTGACTGTCGTATTTCAGAAGAAGACGTACAGATGTTAAGAGCATTAGCTCATCCACTTCGTCTACGTCTAGTAATGGAACTAATGCAGCGTGGAACATGTAATGTAACACAATTACAAGAGGTATTAGAAATTCCGCAATCAACTGTTTCGCAGCATTTAACGAAATTAAAGCAAAATAAAGTAGTACGCTTTGAGAGACGCGGGTTAGAAGTGTATTATCAAATTCATAACGATAAAGTAAGTGAAGTAGTAAAAACATTATTTTCTTAATTTTTGAATATTATGGAAAGAAGACGTGTGAAATATACGTCTTTTTTTATTTGGAAAGGGTCTAATAATAGGAAGATTTGAGAGCGTATATATTAGCGCGTTAGAAAGAAACAAACTATCGGTTGAAGTGCTAAATTGACGGAATATATTCTGAAGGGATATGAAAAGATAGAAAGGAGTGTTGTAAGCCAAAGGAGGAACAATATAATGGATGTAAAACGTGTGAAACAGATATTATCTTCTTCAAGTAGAATTGATGTTACATATGAGGGAGTCCCCGTATGGATTGAGAGCTGTGATGAGCAGAAGGGGAGTGCTCAAGTGTATGACGTATCCAACCCAGGAGAGAGGGTTCACGTGGATGTGACGGCTTTAGAAGAGATGTAATAGAAAAGACGCTTCTAATTTTAGAAGCGTCTTTTTGTTATTCCATCATATGTGCAATTTTCTTAGAGAACATAAGCAGTACTAATCCTAGTACGATTACGATAACACCGATGCTTGCGAATACTTCTAAATATCCTAAAGATTGAGTGAAAGCAGCTAATTGTCCTGCTAATAAGTTTGCACAGCCAGTACCAGCTAACCATACACCCATTAATAATGATGCTAATTTAACAGGAGCGATTGCACTTACCATAGATAATCCGATTGGTGATAAGAATAATTCACCGATTGTATGGAACATGTAAGTGAACACAATGAATAGTAAGTTTGCTTTCATTGTAATGTTACCTTCATCGCTACCAGTTTTTAGAACAGCTAAAGTTAAAACTAAGTACCCGATTCCTAGTAAAATCATACCAAAAGCCATTTTTGTAGGAATTTTTAAATCACCATTTTTTGTTTTTGAAAGTTTAATCCATAATGCAGAAACTGGTAATGCTAGTAAGATAATGAATAGTGGGTTTACAGATTGGAACCAAGGTGTTGGAATTGTAAATCCACCAATTGTACGATCCACGAACTTATCTGTGTAAAGTGTTAAAGAACTACCAGCTTGTTCAAATCCTGCCCAGAAGAATACAACGAAACAAGTTAAAATTAAAATTGCAGTTGTACGCTTTTTCTCTTGTGTTGTTAAAGGTTTTTTCTCAATAGGTTTTGCATTTTGTTCTTTAGATTTTTTACCGACAACAGTTGTTCCAGCTGATCCTAAGTAACGAGGTGCTAATAAGTTAAATGCAATCTGTCCAATGATCATACCGATACAAGCTGTTAAGAAACCGTATCTATAATCTGCGAAGTAACCGCAAATGAATGGAGCGATAAGAGCTCCTAAGTTAATTCCCATGTAGAAGATAGTGAAGGCACTATCACGACGAGAATCGTTGTCGCTATATAATTGACCTAATAAAGTCGAAATATTTGGTTTGAAGAATCCGTTACCGATAACTAATAATCCTAATCCTAAAAATAGTCCAGTTTTCGTGTTCATTGAAAATAGTACGAAGTTACCAATCGCCATAATGATACCGCCAATAGTAATGGCGTGTCGTTTCGTAATGAAATGGTCAGTTAGCCAACCACCAATAATCGGTGTGAAGTATACGAACATTGTGAAAAGACCGTAAATCTGTACAGCAACTGCTTTATCAAAGCCTAAACCGCCACTTACTAAGCTCGTTGTTAAATAAAGAACTAATAAGCCACGCATTCCGTAATAACTAAATCTTTCCCATGCCTCTGTAAAGAACAACAAATATAATCCTGGTGGATGTTTTTTTGGTGATTGTTGCTCTCCAGCTTTTTCTAATTTTAAAGCTGCATCCATGTTTGTTTCCCCCTAATCCTGTATAACGGATATTTATGTAATTATTTTAATTCACAAAATATTTAGAAGTCAATAGAATTATATGGAAATAGTAAGAAAATTTCTGAAAAAATCTATTTTTCTTCAACCGTTATTGTATTTTTCCCTGAAAACAAGATAATAAGCGTTTTCAAATGTAGTAATTGAATTCTAAAAGAAAGTAAAATAGTGACAAATCAGAAAATTTAGATTAGAATATTTATTCTGATATAGAGAAAATAAGCTATATTTACTTTTACAATATAACATATCGGTAATAAAAATACAAAATGAAATAATGTGACACTTCAGTGAAATGAAAAAACCAGCTCCATAAAAGAGGGAGCTGGTTAGAATAAAATTATTTAACAAAGCGTTTTTCAATATCATCTAGTAGTAAGTTAGCGGCCATTACACCACCAGCTGTATTCCAAATAATGTCGTCAACTTTTTAATCTCTTCTTTTGTCTTTCCCTCATTGTTACTTCACCTTCCATAGGCACTTAGAAGGAGGGGGAATACAAATACTGTAAACGATTCCTTTTGCATGAAATTTATCCCGCCATTTGTGGGATAAATTTCGATTTGCGCGGGCTAATAATCAGTGCAGGATGAACAATTTAAACTTTTACTTTATTATGCCACTCCTCCCACGTTGAGGATATTTGTTCAATTGAGAGTGTGATAGTAAAGCTTTAACGATTAATTTAATAGGAATAAATGAAAGTAATTCTCATTATCATTGACAATGAGAATTAGGTTGAAATACACTAAAAACGTATCATTATATTGAAAGAAAAGCGCTGCATGTTATAAAAAATGAAGCAAAATGGATTGGTTTATTTTTTGAATCATTGTAGTTTTTATTTGTATTTTTATAAGTATTATTTTCGTGTATATTAATATGAATTGAAAATAAGCTTTAGATGTATTTTTTCATTTTAATGATTCTAATGAACAGATTATTATTCAAAAGGTGCGTCTGCTAAGACGTTAATTATGGATGTAGATTGGGTACTTGCCGTATACATTCTGTACTCCGCTCCAAATTCCAGCAGGGATATTTACATCAGCAATTGATGCACCTTATTTTATAAAAGTCGGAATTCATAAAGGGAGATGAATATGCAAAAAGCATTGGAGACGAAACGCTTGACGCTGTCGTATGGTGAAACAATTATTATTGATGAGCTGAATTTAGAAATTCCAAAAGGGGAAATTACAATCTTCATCGGTTCTAACGGTTGTGGGAAATCAACTTTATTACGTTCACTAGCTAGATTATTAAAGCCAACAACCGGTGACATTTTGTTAGATAATCAAGCAATTCAAAGTATGCAAACGAAGCAAATTGCTCGTCAAATGGCGATTTTACCACAAGGGCCACAAGCACCGGAAGGACTTACAGTATTGCAACTTGTTAAGCAAGGACGTTATCCATATCAAACATGGCTGAAGCAATGGTCCGAAAAAGATGAGGAAATGGTACAAAAAGCGCTTGCGGCAACGGGTATGACAGAATTTGCTGAGCGTGATGTGCATGCTCTTTCAGGTGGACAACGTCAACGTGCTTGGATTGCAATGACCCTTGCACAAGATACCGATATTATTTTACTGGATGAGCCAACTACATATTTAGATATGACTCACCAAATTGAAGTGTTAGATTTATTATTCGAATTAAATGAAACAGAGAAAAGAACGATTGTTATGGTATTACACGATTTGAATTTGGCATGCCGTTATGCAGACAACATTGTAGCCATTCAAGATAAACGAATATATGCACAAGGTAAACCAGAAGAAGTTATTGACCAGAAGTTAGTTCGTGATGTATTCCGTATGGAGTGTCAAATAAGCGCTGATCCGTTATTTGGAACACCGCTCTGTATCCCGCACGGAAGAGGAAGAAGTGTACGTAAAGAAGCTGTTCAGGCGATGAGATAACAAAAAAAACGATGAGTAATTCATCGTTTTTTTTATTTTTCGCAAGAAAATAGTAGGAAAAGGGGAATACGTAAGCGACGTTCATATTCTTCTTTATCCTGAAAACATTTTTGATTTGGTGTGGCTTCTTTTAAGTTTGTAATTGTAAATCCGGCTTGTTGTAATAATGTAAAATATTCTTCCGTTGTCCGATGATATTTAATAACCTCTTGATCAATCCACGGCTCAACTCGTTTTCCCGTTTTGAAATAATCATCGACGAACCAGCTAGTTCTTTTACCACTTGTTTGTAAGCTTTCAAACGAAGAGGTAATAACGGGATGTTGAACGCTAAAGGTAAAAGTTCCGTTTGTTTTTAAAGTTTGGTATACATTTTGAAAAATAATATCAAGATGTTCAATATAATGTAAGGCGAGTCTAGATGTTACTAAATCAAAAGTAGAAGGAGGGTAGGTATAGTCTTTGAGATTTATAAAATGAACAGATCCATTTTTATTTTCTAGGTGCTTACTAGCTTGTTCATACATAAGCTCGGAGCCTTCAATGCCAGTGTAAGAGTGGCAGCCATTTTCTAATAATTCCTCGCCAAATTTAGCATCACCACAGCCTAAATCGAGAATTTGTTTTCCTTGTACATTACCAATGAGCTGAAAGAATGCTGGTTTTTCAAGTGCTTCGTTTGGGCTATTTTCTCGATATCTTCGCTTCATATATTGTTCTAAAAACGATTCGTTATTATATACATCAGATTCAGTAAATGCCATGTTTGAAGCCTCCCTAAATATTTTTTTAATTCTATCAAATATGAAATGTAAATGATAGATTTCTTGTAATGAATCATATATAATCTAAAATTGTAAGCGGTTTCTTTAAACTATTTTTCTATAATAAATTCTGAAAACGTGTTAAGCTAGTAGAGGGATTATTGGAATTATTGAGATAATAATCCGCTTACATGAACGATGGGAGGCTTCACGATGTCTAGTAAAACACTTGCAAACTTTTTAGAAGAAAATTTAGAGGATTTAAAATCAAAGGGGCTTTATAACGTAATTGATCCGCTTGAGAGTTCAAATGGACCGATCATTACAATTGGCGGAAAAGAATATATTAACTTATCTTCAAACAACTATCTTGGATTAGCGACTGATAATCGCTTACAAGAAGCAGCAATTGGTGCAATTCATAAGTACGGCGTTGGAGCAGGTGCTGTTCGTACAATTAACGGTACTTTAGATTTGCATATTAAATTGGAAGAAACAATTGCAAAGTTTAAACATACAGAAGCAGCAATTGCTTATCAATCAGGATTTAACTGTAATATGGCAGCGATTTCAGCTGTTATGGATAAAAATGATGCGATTCTTTCAGACGAATTAAATCATGCATCTATTATTGATGGTAGTCGTCTATCAAGAGCGAAAATCATCGTTTATAAGCATTCTGATATGGAAGATTTACGCAAAAAAGCAATCGAGGCAAAAGAATCAGGTCTTTATAATAAATTAATGGTTATTACAGACGGTGTTTTCTCAATGGATGGAGATATTGCAAAATTACCAGAGATTGTTGAAATTGCAGAAGAGCTGGATTTAATGACATATGTAGATGATGCACACGGTTCAGGTGTACTTGGCAAAGGTGCAGGTACTGTAAAACATTTCGGCCTTTCTGATAAAGTTGATTTCCAAATTGGTACATTATCAAAAGCAATTGGGGTAATTGGTGGATATGTAGCTGGGAAACAAAACTTAATCGATTGGTTAAAAGTGCGTTCACGTCCATTCTTATTCTCAACGGCTTTAACACCAGCTGATGCAGCTGCTTGTATGAGATCAATTGAAATTCTAATGGAAAGCACAGAGTTACACGATCGTTTATGGGAAAATGGTCGCTATTTAAAACAAGGGTTAAAAGAACTTGGCTTTAACATTGGAGAAAGTGAGACACCAATTACGCCTTGTATTATTGGTGATGAAGTATTAACACAAGAATTTAGTAAACGTCTAAATGAAGAAGGCGTATACGCAAAATCTATCGTATTCCCAACTGTAGCAAAAGGAATGGGTCGCGTTCGTAATATGCCTACAGCAGCTCATACGAAAGAAATGTTAGATGAAGCAATTCGTAAGTATGAAAAAGTAGGGAAAGAAATGGGCATCATTTAAGTAACGACATCTTTTGAATAGCTTGCAAATGAGGAGTGGGGAAAATGAAAAAAATTCTAGTAACCGGTTCTTTAGGGCAAATTGGTTCTGAACTAGTAATGAAACTTCGTGATGTATACGGTGCATCAAATGTTATTGCAACAGATATTCGTGAAACAGATAGTGAAGTAGTAACGTCTGGTCCATTTGAAACGTTAGATGTAACAGATGGACAAAAATTACATGATATTGCAAAGCGTAATGAAGTAGATACAATTATTCATTTAGCGGCTTTACTTTCAGCAACGGCAGAAAAAAATCCATTATTTGCTTGGAATTTAAATATGGGCGGACTTGTAAATGCATTAGAAGCAGCACGTGAATTAAACTGTAAATTTTTCACGCCAAGTTCTATCGGTGCATTTGGTCCATCAACGCCAAAAGATAATACACCACAAGATACAATCCAGCGTCCTACTACGATGTATGGGGTAAACAAAGTAGCAGGAGAATTACTATGTGATTATTATCATCAAAAGTTTGGCGTTGATACGCGCGGTGTACGTTTCCCAGGCTTAATTTCTTACGTAGCTCCTCCAGGAGGCGGAACAACTGATTATGCAGTTGAAATTTATTATGAGGCGATTAAAAAAGGCACATACACCTCATACATTGCAGAAGGAACATACATGGATATGATGTATATGCCAGATGCTTTACAAGCGATCATTTCATTAATGGAAGCTGATCCAAGTAAACTCGTGCATAGAAATGCATTTAACATTACAGCAATGAGCTTTGAGCCGGAGCAAATCGCAGCGTCAATTCGTAAACACATTCCGAACTTTACAATGGATTACGCTGTAGATCCAGCTCGTCAAACAATCGCTGACAGCTGGCCGAACTCTATTGATGCAACAGCAGCAATGAAAGAGTGGGGCTTTAAATCAGAATATGATTTAGACAAAATGACAACTGATATGCTTGCTAAGTTAAAAAAAAAGCTTGCAGCTGAGTTAGTGATGAATTAATAGGAAGAGCCGATTCTTAGGAATTGGCTCTTAATTATTTTAGGAAGGGAGAAAAGCAACATGCAAAGAGTTGATGTTGTATATGCACTAATACACGATAGCGAAAAAGATAAAATATTAATGGTACATAATGTAGAACAAAACGTTTGGTCACTGCCGGGCGGGGCTGTTGAAAAAGGTGAAACGTTAGAGCAAGCACTAGTAAGAGAAGTGAAAGAAGAGATAGGTTTAACTGCTACACTCAGTGGACTTGTTGCAATAAATGAGAAGTTTTTTGAAGAGAAGGGACATCATGCATTATTTTTTACATTCCGAGCAAATGTTGTAACAGGTGAACTTGGTGCAGAAGATGAAGGAGAAATTTCCGCAATCGAGTGGGTAGATAGAAAAATCGCGAATGAGCGATTCCCATACTACGATGGAGGGTTCGAATTATTATTAGAAGTTTCCATTCCATACAAGTTTCAACCAGAAACAAAGTAAGTTAACGAAGAAAAACAGGAGCCTCGTGGCTCCTGTTTTTCTATTCAATCGTCTTCAGTAATAGTTTCTTCAACAATGGTTTAATCTTCAGGCGTAAATCTTCAGCATGATTTGCAACTAAGAAGTGATGGTTATAAATGTTTTTCATTAGTTGATAAGTCGCTTCTTTCGCTTCGCCTTCTTCGATGAAGATACCGATTACTTCCATACCACTTTTACGAGCGAGTTTCACAGCTTCGTGCGTATCTAAAATTCCGTCTTGTTGATAGTCTAGCGCAGAAGGTTCACCGTCTGTGAAGACTAGTAGGAATTTATGTTTCTCAGGTCTTTTTGCAAGCTTTTCAGAAACGATACGAATAATATATCCGTCACGGTTATCCTCTTCTTCGCGAAGTTGCATAATTTCTGGACCGACGTTTGGTAACGTTGAGTTTTTATACGTAACAACTTCATGGATAACATTTGGTTTATCTTCAGGTTTAGCACTAGAAGCATCTTCCCAAAATCCACTAATAGCGTGCGGGATTTTTAACGATTTTAAAGCTTCATGGAATAGCACAACACTCTTTTTCGTTTCTTCCATTTTGTTATACATAGAGCCAGAGCAATCAACTAATAGTTGGAATGCAACGTCAAGTTCTTGAGATTCTTGTCCTTTTTTATAAAACATACGCGGTTGTTTTTCTGTATAAATACGAAGGAATTTCTTACGAAGTCTTCCGTAGTATTTATCACTGTTTGCATTCGTTTTATTTTCAATTGTTTTTTCGATAATTTTCTTTAATTCTTTTACATCTTTATTAACGACTGATTTGATGGCTTGATAATCTTTTTTCTCATCAGGATTTGATTTACGGGCTTCTTTAAATGTATGAGAGGCACCGACATTATACTTACCGTATGCACCTTCGTTTTGACTAGAAGCGTGAGACGCTCTTGCTTCTTCTGTATCAGCACCATCAAAGTTGGATTGTGTACTTTTTTGAGAAGTACCTTGTACAGAACCAAGTGCTTGCTCGCCATCTTCTGATTCGCGAGCAGTATCACCCATCATGTTTGTTTTTGTTCCACTTTCTAAATCAAAGCGTAAAAAATTCTCGTTTTCATTGTTTTTATTTTCACGGTGCCATGTCGAGAAGCTTTCATCCATTTTGTTTTTGTTATCATCGTCATCTATGAGTTGCGTATCATCATTTGCTAATTTTTCAGCGCGACTGTCTTTCTCATCTGCAATAACAGATAAATAAAGCGGGGCATGTCCGAAATAATTATTAAGCATATCACTTTCAAGAAGTCCTTCTAGGCGATAGCGAATTTTCTCAACGATATACATAATATCTTCCGTATTACGAGCTTGGAATGTTTCATGCAAAATTGCTTCAATTTGCTCGAAATATTCATTATTAAACATTTCATATTTATCACTCGTTAATGAAAGATAGCATAGACAAAATAGACGATCACCGTGATAGTTACGAACACGATTTATTTCATTCTGTGAGCCAAAGTAATTGCGATACATTTCTTTTCGGCGTTTAAAAATATGTTTTGTGCCAGGACGTAAATTTTTGACGATTTCCTCAACACGTAAATCTTCTAATAGAACAAATAATTGTGTTAAAAACTTTTTTAGAGGCGATTCTTGTAACTCAATCGCATAAGAACGAATTAAAGTCATGTCCGAGTAATGTTTATTACCAAGTGCCTTTAAGAACACTTCGCTTTTTAATCCGATTACTGTATCCTCTTCTTTTCGATCATCCCAAAAGTGACTAATGACAACCTTTTTTTCAATTTCGTCGTAGTATGCTTTATAGCCATACTCAAGATAGGCATCGTCTTCTTTTAGAAGAGCATACATTAAGTTTTCCATTTGTAGAAACAGCGACGCATCAATTTTTTTGTCACTAAAAATTTGTCTCATAAATTATCCCTCAAAGAAATAACTTTCTGCTAATTCACGGACAGTCATTTGTTCTGTTTCATCGTTTAATTTTGCGATAATACTACGTTCAATTGCACGCATAACAGGAATATATACACCTAAATCACATGCATCGATAATGCCACGAATACTAGCTGCTTCTTCACTTACGCGCCCATCACGAGCTAAAGGCATAAGATCGCTTGCGAATGCAACGAACTTTTCAATTGTTGCAACATCATTTAATTTTGATTCAGATAGTAATAGTTCTTTTAATGTATCACCTTGAATGTAAGGAACTTCAATAATAACAAAGCGGTTTTTTAATGCTTCGTTTAGTTCACTTGTCCCAACATAACCTTCGTTAATCGCAGCAATTACGCGATATTCGTCATCACCGTATACAACTTCTTGTGTAAATGGGTTTGTAATCATTTTACGATAATCTAACGCACCATGAAGAAGTGGTAATGTTTCAGGTTTTGCCATATTGATTTCATCAATATATAAGAAATGACCGTTCTTCATTGCCTTCATAAGAGGACCGTTAACGAATGTAACTTCAGATGCACCCTCTTTTGTTTGTAATGTGTTGTATCCTAAAATACCTTCTACATCTAAGTCGACAGAACAGTTAATGCTATGCATTGGTTTTTGGAATAAAGAAGAAAGAGTTTCCGCTAGTACTGTTTTACCACTACCAGTTGGTCCTTTTAATAGAATGTTTTTACCAAGTAAAAGTGCTGTAATGGCATCTTCAATAATGCTGTTATCAGATGCTTTATATATTTTCTTTCCAATTAAATGTGCATTTTCGCCAGCTTCTTGTTTGTTTTTTTCGTGAAGGGCTGAGAGCTGTTGTTTTAAATCAGCGTGTATATGAAATTGTTCTAACATGTATTTCCCACCTAACATTATTTTCATAAAGTAATACATCTTATGATAACTTGTTTTAATATGGTATGCAAAGAAAAGGAGAGAGGGGAAATGTAAAAGAAAAAGCAATCAATATTATATTGATTGCTTATAGCAAAGGAGAAATGAGTCGCATGAAAGACTCTAATATTCGTTTTTTGATACTTCTTTTTTGGAACGAGTTCCATTTAATTTCAGTGGAATGCTTAAAGTCTTCTTCAAAATCATGTTTAATATCATGAACGGTGTCTGATTCATAAAGTACACTAATAATTTCATAATTTAACTCAAAGCTACGTACATCCATATTTGCCGTTCCAATGGTTGCGATTTTATCGTCAACGAGTACAATTTTTGCGTGCATAAATCCATCTTTATAACTGTAAATGGAAGCACCAGCTTTTAAAAGTGGAGTGAAATAGGATTGTGATGCTTGATCACTAATAATACTATCACTTTTACCCGGATATAAAATACGTACATCTATGCCGGATATTGCACTTAAGCGTAATAATGTTAAAGTTTCTTGATCTGGAATAAAGTATGGCGTAGCGATCCAAATAGATTTTTTGGCAGAGCCCATAACAGCTAGTAATGTATTACGAATACTTTTATCATCTGAGCTTGGTCCACTTGCTACAATTTGAACAGCACCTTCTGCATTCGAAATTTCTTTACCAGGGAAGTATTGTATATTCATAAATTGCTCCCAAGAATAGTTACTTAAACCACTAGAGGCATAAAGCCAATCTTCTAGAAAGATTGCTTGTAATTTATATAATGCTTTTCCTTCTATTTTCAAATGACTATCACGCCAAACAGGGAATTTTTTCGAACGACCGAGATATTCATCACCGACGTTGAGTCCTCCAGTAAATCCAATTTCTCCATCTACAATGACGATTTTACGGTGATTACGATAATTGACTGTTTCAAGTAACCAAGCTGAAAAAATAGGGTCAAATTCTACAATTTCAATTCCAGCTTCTTTCATCGGTTTTAAAAATCGTCTTCTTAACGTATTACTTCCGAGTCCATCATAAAGGAATCGTACAATAACCCCAGATTCTGCTTTTTTTATTAAAGCATCTCGAACTTTTGTACCGATCTCATCAGATTTATAAATATAGTATTGAATATGTATGTGATGTTTTGCCTGCTCGATAGCTTGTAGAATTTCTGAAAAGGTTTGATCTCCGTTTGTTAAAAGTTTTGTCGTCGTTCTATCTGCGGCAGGACCGCCTCCAAATTTTTGTACTACTTCTGTTAAATGTATAGAACGCTCATGTAATGGAACTGTAAGAGACAGTTCTAGTCGTCTTCCTTCTAATATTTCACGGAATAATTTTCTTTGTTCTTCTGAACGATGAAGATGTTTTTTTCTTCTCCAACGGCTACGACCGAAGAGCGAGTATAAAAGCACACCTACAACAGGAAGAAGTGCTAATACTAAAAACCACGCTAAGGTACTTTGAGGAGACCTGTTTTCGATAAAAATAACGAATGAAATTCCAACGATTGTAATAGACCATAATACACCGAAGAATGTATATAACGAGATAATCGACGTATTTAATAGGAAGAGAACGATAGATACAATTGTAAATACCAATAATAATTGAACGATAGGCTTCTTCATTTCTATAAAATTCCTCTAATCTTTCTTAAATATAGACTTCTTATATAAAAGGTATAATCCGACATTCTTATTATAAAGTGTTTTGTTTTTTTTACAAAATATAGACATTTTCCCCATGCTTTCCGCATTTGTCCTACATACAGTATATTGTTACGTTCTTATATAAAAAAGGGCGTGAATAAAATGTACGGTCGTCCAATTGGTGGATTTGGTCATGGCGGGGGTTTTGACCATGGAGGTTTCCAGGGTGGTTTTGGACATTCGCCGTCTTTTGGTGGAGGTTTCTTTCCAGGGGTTGTAGCAGGTGCTTTACTCAGTCCAGCGTTTGGTTATGGCGGATATGGTTATCCTTATTATTCAGATTATCCATACTATGCAGATTATCAACAGAATCCTTATTATTCCACATATTAAAGAGAGGCAGAACTATATGCTAAAAGGAGAGGGAGAAAAATGAACTATACTGGAAATTATGGAGGATATGATCGGAATCATCACGGGGGTGGAGGGCACCATCATCACGGCGGGCATAATCATCATGGTGGACACAATCATTATGATCACCACCACCATCACGGCGGCGGATGGGGCTGGGGTGGCGGCTCATGGGGCGGAGGATTTTTTCCAGGAAGTTTTGCAGGAGGAGTAGTAGGAGGACTTACAGCTGGAGCGTTAACAGGTGCAGCTAGTGGTGGGGGATATTACCCAGCTCCATATCCAGTAACTTACCCAACGCCATATCCAACACCATATCCAGGTTACCAGCAAATATCGAATCCATATTATTAAACAAAAAAAGAGGATACCCTCTTTTTTGTTTAATAATGTATATATTTATAAAATACTTCCAAAATAAAGGTGAAAATATGTTAATATTTTGTTATTGTAATTCAAAATATTAACTGCCAATTTTAATCTCTATTCCGTTAGTTTGTTGGCAGTTGGATTTACACCTTAATATTTCATGAAAGCAAAGAGATTAGGCGTGGGGCCGCGTTAGTAGGGAACAGAGGCTAGTATTGATTAAATTGTCGCTTTATAAATTAAAAAAATGTAAGAGAATACGGTATAATAAGATCAGATAATCAGAGAAGTGAAAAGTCGCTACTATTATTAAAAGGGCACTATATTGCTTTTTTTTATAAATAATATTATGTTATTTTAATCGGCCTATTTAGAAAAAAATTGTGATTTATCCCGCATTAACGGGCAGTAAGACTCCCACCTCAAAATTCGGTGAATGCGAGGAAGTTAGGTGGGAGATAACTGCCCGTAAAAGCCCGATTGGTGAAGGCTAATAATCAGTGGGGGATGGACAAAACCCCCCACTGATTAAAGTTTCACTTTATGTAAAGGCATATTGTTAGAAAATGAGATATCTCTATTTCTATGAAGAGAAATGAGTTGTGTTTTAGCCAGATAGGAAGCAAGGAGAGGTGCGCATGCTAGAACAAAGAGGTCATGCATTATATGACTCTTCATTGCAAGATTTAAAATTAGCATTAGATGAGTCTTCAATTGTTGCTATTACAGACCGAAATGGTCTTATTACATATGTGAATGATAAATTTTGTAAAATCTCAAAATATAAAAGAGAAGAATTAATAGGAAAAGATCACCGTATTTTAAATTCCAGATATCATCCGAAAGCATTTTTTCAAATCCTATGGAAGCGTATTTTGAGTGGAAAAGTATGGACGGGGGAAATTCGAAATCAAGCAAAAGATGGTACGTATTATTGGGTTAAAACAACAATTGTTCCATTTTTAAATGAAAAGGGAGAACCCTATCAATTTATTGCAATTCGAAATGATATAAGTAGTAGGAAAGAAGCAGAACAAAGATTACGATTAAGTGAAAGTCGTTATAGGGAACTTGCTTATCATGATGCGTTAACAAGTTTACCCAATCGTTTGCAGTTAATTACGACTGTAAATAAGATGATTGCAGAGAAAATAGAGTTTGGCATGATTTACTTTGATTTAGATCGTTTTAAATTAGTGAATGATACGTTAGGTCATATGATAGGAGATTTACTTTTAAGTGAAGTCGCTTCACGATTGCATTACGTACTAGGAGATAAAGATGTTTTGGCTAGGCTTGGTGGAGATGAATTTGTACTATTAACAAAAAAACATACACAAGATGGGATGAGGCAGTTAGCGACATCTGTGTTGTCATGCTTTCAAGCACCATTTATGCTGGAAGGTCATGAAGTATATATTTCAGCCAGTCTAGGACTTTGTTCCTATCCGCAAGATGGAAAAGACGTTGAAACGTTATTGAAAAATTCAGATTTAGCCATGTATAGTGCGAAGGAGCAAGGAAGAAATGCGGCGTGCTTCTTTACAGATGAATTACGTGCGAAAATAAACCGTAGAATGAAAATAGAGTTTGCTTTGCAAAAAGCAATTCGTGACGAAGAATTAGAAGTGGCATTACAGCCCATTATTGATTTGAAAACAAAGAGATGTACTGGTATTGAGGCTTTAGTACGCTGTAAGACAGAAGAAGGTCCTATTTCACCAAGTGAATTTATACCTGTAGCTGAAGAGTGTGGACTTATTATAAAACTAGGAGACTGGGTACTAGAAAAGTCATGTCGACTGTTTAAAACTTTGCCAGAGTATCAAGAGGGAATGAAATTATCTGTTAATTTATCAATACAACAATTGATGCAAAAGCGCTTTATTTTATCTGTTCGTAGTATATTGAAGCGAACAGGGTTTCCGCCAAATCGTTTAATATTAGAAATAACAGAAAGTATAGCTGTACGTCATTTTGATTATATTATTGCTACATTACAAGAATTAAGAAGTATGGGGATTTTAATCGCTTTAGACGATTTCGGAACAGGGTATTCCTCATTATATTATTTAAAACAACTACCACTTGATATTGTGAAAATTGATCGTAATTTTATTCGTGAGTTTCATTATGATCATGCACAACCAGAGCGAACGATTGTAAAATCGGTTATTGAAATCGCCCATAGTTTAAATTTATTAGTGGTGGCTGAAGGGGTAGAAACGGTAGAACAAGAAAGTTTATTAAAATCAATGGGTTGCGACTTTGTACAAGGTTTTTATTATGCGAAACCGTTAGATGTAGGTGAACTAAAAGAAAAGTTATTAACTGACTTTTAATAAAAAAAGAGAAGCGGAAAGCTTCTCTTTTTTATTGTTTTTTTTGTGAATCTTTCATTAAAATTGGATAAAGAATAAGGCCTAATACAAACAATCCAATTCCTAAGAAGAACGTTTTTAAATCAGCAGTTCCTGTTTTAATAACCCAAATGGAATATAAAAATGCTAGTGCAGTAATGATCCCATCTTTTATTCGAGATCCAGGCATTATATCATACGTTTCTCCCGTAATAACTAATTTTAACTGGTACAAGGTAGAAACAAGGTACGGGATTAAATATGCTAATGTCGCTACAACAATAGCGAAATTATATGCTTCGGAAACAGTACCAGAAATCGTTGAAAATAAGAAAATTTGTGTCATCACATTTGTAATAAATAATGATTTTGAAGGACTTCCTTTTTTATTTGTTTTTCCGAAAAACTTAGGGAAAACCCCATTTTTTGCTGCTTGGTAAGGTACTTCTGAGCTAACAACGATCCATCCTACAGTAGAGCCGAATAAAGATACGAGTGCAAGTAAGGCCATTATATAAGCACCCTTAGTACCAATTGCTAAATTTAATGCATCTACTAATGGCTTTTGAGACTCTTTTAAAACGTCTTGTGGAAGAGCGCCCATTGTTAGTAGAGTAATTGCCATGTAGATAAGAAGAGCGATGATTAATCCGAAAATCGTAGCTTTCTTAACGTCGTGCTGAGATTTTGCGCGGTTAGAGAGCATAACTGCTGACTCAATACCGATAAACGCCCAAAGTGTTGCAATAGCAGCGGAATTTATTTGTCCCCCCAACGAAATAGGTTGTCCAGCTTCATTCATAAATGTTTGACCGTCCCCGAAATTAGAGGCATTGAAAATGAATAATGTGATTACAATAAACATTGTAAATCCGATGATTTTTGCGATTGTTGCAAGAAGGTTCATATTTCCTGCTCTATCAATATTTTGAGAAAGAATATATTGAATTCCCCATAGCATCATACTACATACTATGAAGGTTAAAGTTTTTCCAAGTTCTAATGAAAATCCGTTTGTTGAAAAGAGAATTTGCTTACTTTGTAAAACTGGGAAGAATGTTGATAAATATCCTGCAAAGGAAATAATTACAGATGCTGTAGCAGCCCAGTTAGCAGCCCAGTATCCCCAAGCCATACTATATCCTGCAACTTTACCTGCCTTTTGGGAAGTAAACATTGCTTGGGCGTAACTTTGTGGTCCTGCTTTTAATTCTGGTTTACGAATTGCTAAATTTCCAAATACGAGTGCAATCATAAATACACCAAGTCCTGTAATACTCCATGCAAGTGTAGATCCCATTGGACCTGATACGTGTGCTAAATTTGCTGGGAGCATAAATACGCCACCGCCAACCATATTCCCGATAACAAAAGCTGTTAAAACCCATAATCCCCATTTTTTCGTTTCCATTTTTGTTAACTCCTTTGTAGTAAGATTTGCTTAAACATCATTTTTTACTAGCTTTTTGGCAATAAAAAAAGAGCCATGTAGATAAAAAATACCTACATGGCTCTTCGCCAAAGCGTAGGTACAACGGGAATAACCCTTGTACCTACGCGTAATTTTTCCGCTAGGTTTCAAGGGTTACGTATGATGATGATGTTTTTGTGCAAATGTAACTACAATTGTTGTATAAGTAAGCATAGTTCTTTGCTCCCTTTCTCCTCTGATTTTGAAGTTAGTATACTACATGTTTTTTTGAATGAAAAGAAAAATATAAAAATTTTTATGAAAATAAGTTGTAGAGATTAAATATTTACCTATATTTTTCTTGTACTGGAAAATAAGTGAGAGATTGGCAGAAGAGTGTAGCGTGGTATAATACATATAGAATTAGAAGGTGACAAGGGGCTATTGTAGATGATGAGTAAGTATGAACAAATTTATACAGAAATCAGTAAGTCTATTGATAATAAACAATTAAAAGAGGGATGCAAAATCCCATCAGAAACAGAATTAATGAAGCAGTATGAGGCAAGCCGAGGTACTGTAAGAAAAGCGGTAGATTTATTGCAAGAGCGTGGATATGTTCAAAAAATACACGGAAAAGGTGTTTTTGTATTAAAGCGTAAAAACATTGAATTTAACTTTGGTGGTATTGTAAGTTTTCAAGAAGAAAATGAACGTTTAGGACGTTACTGTATTACAGAAGTCGTGGAAATAGAGAAAATGAAAGCGACGAAAGATGTAGCAAAGTTATTAAACGTGAAAGAAAAAACGGAAATAGATCATATTAAACGTGTACGAAATATTGATGGAGAAAAAGTAATTTTAGATATAAACCATTTTGTATCGGAATATATTCCAGGATTAACGAGAGAAATTGCAACTGCATCGATTTATAAATACATTGAGAAAGAATTAGGGCTACATATTAGCTATTCACAGCGGGTAATTGAAGTACAACCATGTATAGATGATGACCGAAAGTATTTGGATTTAAATGGCACAGACTATGTTGTCGTTGTAAAAAACTTTACTCATTTATACGATGGGAGTCAGTTCGAATATACGGAATCACGTCACCGTTTAGATATTTTTCACTTTTCGGATGTGGCGCGAAGAAAGTAAAGAGGTGAAACGAAATAACGTTTCATCTTTTTTTTATAAAAAAATCATTAACTCGTATATACGAGTGTTGACTAACTTATATATACGAGTTAATATGTAAGTGTAAACGGTATCAAAAACAGAAAAGAGGGATGGGAATATGGGGAAAGACTATCGTAAGACAGCAGAAGAAGTGTTGCAGTATATTGGTGGGAAAGACAATATTGAACAAGCTGCGCACTGTGTAACGAGGCTCCGTATCGCTTTAAAAGATGAAAGTAAAATAGATAATGATAAATTGCAGTCTGTTTCATTAGTAAAGGGAGCGTTTCATAATGCTGGGGTATTTCAAGTTGTAATTGGTCCAGGTGATGTCGATCGAGTATACGCTGAATTGATAACGCTTGCAGGTATGGAGGAATCGACAGTAGCTGACGTGAAAGATTCTGGAAACCAAAAGTTGAATCCGGCTCAAAAGTTTGTAAAAGTATTTTCAGATGTATTTATGCCGATATTACCAGCGATCGTAACAGCTGGTTTACTAATGGGGATTAACAATTTATTAGGGGCAAAGGACTTATTTTTTGATGGTAAAAATTTATTAGATGTTTATCCGAATTTAGGCGGGCTTTGGGATTTAATTAATATGATGGCCAATACAGCGTTCGTATTCTTACCAGCACTTGTCGGTTGGTCGGCAACGAAGCGTTTTGGTGGTAGTCCAATACTAGGTATTGTTATGGGCTTAATGCTTGTGCATCCGGCCTTATTAAACGCCTGGGATTATGGAAAAGCAGCGACTGGTTTAGAGGGACAAAAGATTGAGTACTTCAATATTTTAGGATTGTTCCAAATTGAAAAGGTAGGATATCAAGGACAAATTTTACCCGTTTTAGTAGCAGCATTCGTATTAAGTAAAGTTGAAATCTTCTTAAAGAAACATGTACCAAATGCAATTCAATTATTAGTTGTACCAATTACAACAATCGTTGTAACAGGTGTATTAGCATTAGGGATTATCGGTCCAGTTACACGTCATATTGGAGATTTATTAACAGCTGGATTAGTAGGAGTATATGAAACAGTACCAGTAGTTGGAGCAGTATTGTTTGGGGCACTTTATGCACCGCTTGTAATTACAGGTATGCATCATATGTTTATTGCAATTGATTTACAATTAATTGCACAACACGGCGGTACATTTATTTGGCCGATGATTGCTCTTTCTAACATTGCGCAAGGTAGTGCGGCACTTGCAATGTTCTGGATTTCTAAAAATCAAAATGATAAAAGTATGGCATCGACATCAGCAATTTCCGCGTACTTCGGTATTACAGAGCCGGCGATGTTTGGTGTTAACTTACGAAATAAATTCCCGTTCTATGCAGCAATTATTGGATCTGCTATTGCGGCGATATTCATTACATTAAATGGCGTATTAGCCCCGGCTATCGGAATTGGCGGACTACCAGCATTTATTTCTATCATTCCGAAATCGATTCCAATGTTTATTATAGGAATGATGATAGCAGTCGTAATTCCATTTACGTTAACATGGTTATTTGCAAAACGAGTAAAACAGAAGTAGGAGGAAGTTAAACATGAAGGATTGGCATAAAAGTGTAGTCTATCAAATTTATCCGAAGAGCTTTAATAGTTATTACAATAAAGAAACCGGTGATATAAAAGGGGTTACAGAGAAACTAGATTATTTAAAAGAACTCGGAGTAGATTATATTTGGTTAACACCGATATACCAATCACCACAAAATGATAATGGGTACGATGTAAGTGATTATTACAGTATTGATCCATCTTACGGAACGATGGAAGAGTTTGAAGAGCTTCTAGAAAAAGCGAAAGAACGTGACATTGAAATTATGCTCGATATCGTTGTAAACCATAGTTCGACCGAGCATAAGTGGTTTAAAGAAGCAAAAGAAGATAAGAATAGTCCGTATCGCAATTACTATATTTGGCGTGATGAAAAAAATAATTGGCAGTCTAAGTTTGGTGGATCAGCTTGGAAGTACGATGAAAAAACTAAGCAATATTTTTTACATCTATTTGATGAGACACAAGCTGATTTAAACTGGGAAAATGAAAAGCTTCGTGAAGAAGTGTACGATATGATGCGCTTTTGGTTGGAGAAAGGTGTAAAAGGATTCCGCCTTGATGTTATTAATTTAATTTCAAAAGATCAAAGATTTTTAAGTGATGAAGACACCGCGGCTACAAGTGATGGGCGTAAATATTATACGGATGGTCCACGCGTCCATGAATATTTACAAGAGATGAACCGAAATGTTTTTGAAGGGAAAGATGTAATTACAGTTGGAGAAATGTCATCTACGACAATTGATAATTGTATTAAATATTCAAGCCCAGAGCGTAATGAACTAAGTATGACGTTTAGTTTCCATCATTTAAAAGTGGATTATCCCAATGGTGATAAGTGGACGAAAGCTGATTTTGATTTTATTAAATTAAAAGAAATTATGTCTAATTGGCAAATTGAAATGCAAAAGGGCGAGGGATGGAATGCGTTATTTTGGTGTAATCATGACCAGCCTCGCATTGTGTCACGCTTTGGTGATGATGGTAAGTACCGAAATGAATCTGCTAAAATGTTAGCGACAGCTATGCATATGTTGCAAGGAACACCTTACATTTATCAAGGGGAAGAAATCGGTATGACGAATCCTAAATTCGAGTCCATCAAGCAATATCGTGATGTGGAATCGTTAAATATATATGATATAAAGCTAGAAGAAGGATTATCAAAAGAAGAGATTATAGGGATTTTAAAACAAAAATCTCGTGACAATTCCCGTACTCCAATGCAGTGGAATGAAGGGGTGAACAGTGGTTTTACAACAAATACACCTTGGATTTCAGTGGCTGATAGTTATAAAGAAATTAATGTAGAAAAAGCGTTAGAAGAGAAAGAATCTGTATTTTATCATTATAAAAAGTTAATTGAACTTAGAAAAACTTATGATGCAATTACAGAAGGGGAATATGCTATTTTAGATGAAAATCATTCTAAGATTTGGGCATATACTCGTACTGTAAAGAATGAAGTACTACTTGTTATAAATAACTTCTATGGAGAAGAAATAACATATTCTGTACCAGGTAATGTTCAATTAGATGGAATGAAACAAGAAGTATTATTGTCAAATTATAAAGATTCAAGCAAGGATATTACAAATCTTAATTTAAGACCATATGAATCAATTGTATATCGATATACGAAATAAAAGGTTGTATGCCTAAGTGGCATACAACCTTTTATTTTAAGACACCACTATATAAAATGCTTACTTCTACTTCGGGCTTAAATTTCACTTTTGCATAATCTTTATTCCAATTTTTTTTCTTCCATAAATCAGGATGATAAGCGATAAGGTGTCTTCCGATACCGAAAGCATCACAATTTGCTTTTTGTAGCTTTTTCGTTATTTGTTTAGCTTCTTTCGTAAGTTGTTTCGATAATTCTCCATTTAGCTTTTCTCTTTCACCCATTTTATAAAGATTATCCCTTGGAGCTTCAAGCGCTATAATTTTTAGTTGGAGCTTAATGTGAGCATAAACATTTCCTTTTTTATCTGTTGTTATTTTTAAGTCTCGTTTTAATTTCTGATTGCTCACTTCCATTGTTAAATAATCAGATGTCTTCTCTGATTCATCACTAGTAAGTTTTTGGGTTATACGGGCACTTGTTCCCATTTTTCCGGTTAATAACACGAATAAAACAGCTTGTTTCAGGGGTAAATGTCCAGTTAATTTGTCTTTATTAAATAAAGCTAACCCGTCTGTAATAACTTCTTTTCCTTTTATTTTTATAGAAGGGAGAGTGAAATCTTTACCCGGATCTAACATTTTTGTAGCAGCTGTTTCTAAAGTTTCTTTTGGAAACACACTCATATCTTCTAAGCTTTTCACTTTTTTCTTTAGAAAATCTCCAATCAGTAAATTCCCTACTTTCTTTTTTTCGAGTATCTCGGATGTGTCACCATCTACTGAAATAAGCTTCACTAAAGCAGTTGGGTTTGTTGGGTCTCGAAAGCTGACATCTAAATAGGGTAGTATACCTTTTTGTTGGATTTTTGTTCCTAATAATTGAACACCGTATTTAAAGTAACGGATATTCCCAGTTACATTTTTTTTCAGTGCATCGCTTGTATCTCTTATGTTATGTCCGGTTGCTGAATGTACTTCATTCTCGAATGAAGATTGTTCTCCACTTGAACTTTTTACGAGCTCAATCGTTTGCTGAAGTTTATTTTCTTCTGTAATATCATATCCAATACTATAAGCTAACCTTGCCTCTCTTAATGGTTCTTGATCCCAACAGCCAGAAAGGAATGAACTAGCACATAATACAAAAAGTAATTTAATTCTTTTTTTGAACATACTGTTCTCCTTTCTTATTTCTTATTACTGAATAAAGTAGAAATAAAAGAGGGAGGACAACTATGAAAATATAGGTGAACTTATCAGTGAAAGTTGCAATTACTTTTAATTCTTCAGGTGTATCTATAAATAAGGCTACACTAAAAGCAATAATACCAACGATTGGAACAGCTTTTTTATGATTAGAAAGATTGAATATATGTCCAATTCCGATTGAAGCAGCACAATAATAACTAGCAATAGAAGCCACAACTGTTATCATCCATATTGGTATGAATAGTAAATCAGTCCGGTCTATAATCCCGATATGCAAGGAGCGTAGTAAGTAAGCAACTGGCTCTGGAATTAGTTCAACTTGTTTTGGACTAAATACGATAAAGCAAATCCAAACAGTAAAGGCATAAAAAAGAGTTACAAATCCATTAGCGATAGAAATTGCCTTCAGTTTTGCCACAGAACTCCCGTTTACTTTTGGGAAAGCGATAAGAATAATTTCAAAACCATACATGGCTGTAATTGTTTCTTTTGATGCTTGAATAATGTTCCACCATCCAGCCTCTGTAATGGGGAAAATATAAGAAAAATCAGCTCGTGTAAGCCCTAGGGCAATTAAAAAAGCCATTGGTAAAATGAGAATAGAAGCCATGACGTAAAACCGTACGATGACTTTAAACGTATTATAAGCTACATAACAACAAGCTATTGTAAATAGTATGAGAATGGCATACCAAGGAGTTGCTTGTAATATCCATACTTTAATGACATTACAAGCATTTAACATAACCGTCATACCGATAAGGGTAAAATAAAAAACATAAGCAAAACCTAATAGTTTTCCAAGTTTATTACCAAATAGCATACAAACACTTTCATACATATCTGCATCAGGAAATCGTTTTAAGAGAAGCCACATAAGTAAAATAATAAGTTGAATTGCAAAACCAGCGATGAGAACAGAAATCCATCCACCACCTTTCGCTATTGGGTGAAGACGGTTTGGTAGAGAAAGTATACCAACACCGATTTGGCATTGAATAACGAAAAAGGTAAATTGAACTAGTGAAATTTTACTTTGCGTGTTTGTCACCGTTCTCATCCTCTCTCGTTACATGTTGTCGTTGCATTTTTTTAGGTTTTGGATCATGTGGTCGTTCCCAAAACGACCAAATTGGTAGTCTTACAAAAGAATCTTTCATATCTTTTATCCGCATTGGTGCAAGAGGAGAAAGATATGGTGTATGAAATGAATGTAGCTGGCATAAATGAACGAAAGTTATAATTAGACCGAATGATATTCCTACGTACCCGAATATAGCAGCAAGGATCATTAACGGAAAACGAAGAATCCGAACTGCTGAACTCATATCGTTTGATGGAACAAGAAAAGATGCAATTGCAGTTAAAGCTACAACGATAATCATTGTGTAAGAAACGAGTCCAGCTTTTACAATTGCATCCCCAATTACTAAACCGCCTACAATACCGATTGTTTGTCCAACGCGGCTCGGCAGACGAATACCAGCTTCGCGCAATAATTCGAAGATCAATTCCATTAAGAGAGCTTCAAAAATAGGAGGAAGTGGCACTTTTTCTAATGAAGCTTTAATCGTATAAACGAGTTCGAGTGGCAACACATCAGGATGAAAAGCGACAGTTGCGATATATATAGCTGGTAAGAGAAAGGCAATTAAAAAACTTACTAAGCGAATCATTCGCACGAAAGAACCGACAATCCAGCGATTATTATAGTCATCAGGTGATTGATAAAAAGCGAATAACGTAACAGGAACGATAAGAGCTGTTGGGTCTCCGTCAGATAAAATAGCAACTCGCCCCTCCATTAAATTAGCCGCAGTTCGGTCGGGACGCTCTGTATTTAATTGTTGCGGAAATGGTGAGAAAGAAGTGTCTTCTATAAATTCTTGTATGTAACCTGGTGGCATTAGTGCATCGGTCTTAATCGTTTCTAATCTTCTTTTTACTTCTGTGACGAGATCATCATTAGCTATATTTTGCATATAAACAATTGCTACTTTTGTGTGCATCTCTTCACCAAGGATAAAATATTTAACGACTAAATTTGGACTCTTAATTAGTTTCCGTACGGAAGCTAAATTCGTAACTAAATCTTCAACAAAACCAGAATGTGGTCCACGTACAACCCCTTCATTATCAGGCTCTGTGATATCTCTTTTTAAAGATAAAGCCGTTTCAAAAATACAAAAGCTCTCGACATGCTCATGGAAATATAAAGATTTACCTTGTAATAAAAGTTGCACACCATAATTTAAATTTGTTTCTTTTTTCATATTCAATGTAGAAAAAGCTTTTTCTAAAGACAAATCAGATCGAGTTAATAGTGGTTCAAGAGCTAATTGGTGAATTAAATTTGGGTCTGCTAAAGATTCGATATATAAGATTGTTCCTTTTCCGTTTTGAAATGGGACATCTAATTTTTTTATATCATCAGAATGGTAGAGCTTATTTTCGATGTAATTAACATTTTCCGAAAGTGATGGAAACATATGCTTCGTTTTATTTTTTTGTTGGTTATTGCTTTGCTCTGTCATAAGGCCCACCCTTTTAGAATTAAATTATCACTGTTAATTTTTGCTTTTTATGAAAAAATTATGCTTGTATTCTTTTTAAGAAATTAGCTTGAAAGTTACGTTACGTCATCTTCTATACTAAAGAAAATGCGAAGTAGGGGATGGTATATATGACTTTAAAATATATGTGGGGATGGAAAGAAATTTTATATTTATTTTTTTTTGTATTTCTGATTGTACCAATAATGGTTGAATCTCTTTTTTATGATTATGCTTTAAAAATAATAGGGAACTCATTATATGCTGGAGTATTAATGGGACTTATAATGGCAGTGATATTTACCTTTGTAGTTTATCTTTTTTGCATAAAAAGATATAAATTGTCGTGGAAAGATATTGGAATTCGGAAGCTTTCATGGAAAGATTTATTGTGGACATTTGTAGCGGTTATTTCTTTGATTGTAGTTAGCATTGGAGTATTAATGATAATGGAGAAACTGGGGATTTCTTTTGAAAATAGTAAAACGGAGACGGTCCAAAAGGATAAATCAATATATTCGTTCTGTATCGCGGTAATTGGAGCGGCGGTTATATCACCAATCTATGAAGAGATTTTATATAGAGGTGTTTTTTATACGTTTTTTCGTGATAGATATGGTATATGGGGCGGTATGCTTATAAGTTCAATAATATTTACTGTTGTTCATATCCCAACATATAACACATTACCGGTGAATTTTTTAAGCGGCGTAGTATTCGCATGGCTATATGAGAAAACAAATTCTATTTTATCAGCTATGGTTGCCCACGCGTTATTCAATTTCATAGCAGTACTTCTTACATTTATGTCGAATTAAGAAGATATATAGGAGGGATACATATGGAAATAGCTGTAGAACGAGTTTTTACAAAAGAGATCTTAACAAGAGCAGCAAAGGGGTTTCATGTAAAAGTGGGAGAAAAGCCACTTGGAGATTTTGAAAATTACATTTTTAAGGCGAAGGATAAAAATGATGGGGATTACGTATTACGTTTAACGCATTCTTCTCATCGTTCTAAAAAAGAGGTAGAAGCTGAACTAGATTTTTTACGATATGTTGCGGAGAACGGGGCAAAGGTAGCGGGACCACTTTACTCAACATCTCAAAATCTTGTAGAAGAAATTGTAGCAGAGGATGGGACTTTCTTTTTCGCTTCCTTATTTACATACGCAAAAGGTGAGCAAGTAAAAGGAGAAGAATCGCCTTATTGGGGAGATACTTACTTTGAAGCGTGGGGAAAAGCGATTGGACAACTGCATCGCCTTACAATGGATTATCCTAAAACTGACTACCGTGATACGTGGGAAGAGGATGAGAGTGCAATTGTTAATGAATTAGAAGATGAGAAAGTGAAAGAGATTGCTACTGTATTAATGGATGAAATAAAGGCTCTTCCAATTGAAAGAGAGACATTCGGTCTTATGCATGGTGATATTCATCCAGGTAACTTTCATTATGACGGCAAAGAGCTAACAATCTTTGATTTTGATGATGCAGCTTATAATTACTTTATACATGATTTAGCAATGGTTCTCTATTACTCTGTTCTATTTACATCGTGGACTACAGAAGAGAAGACAGAATTTGCTTGTAAACAGTTACAAGTGTTACGAAAAGGTTATGAATATGAGCACAGACTGGCGGATAGTTGGTATGAATCGTTACCGTTATTTTTACGTCTACGTGATATTGGTTTATACGGTACGCTTCAAAAGAAGTTTAAAGGGAAAGATATGCCAGATCATTTTCGAGAATTAGCAGAACAACTCTATGAAAGAATTATAAAGAAGGAAGTAATTGTGAATATATAATACATCCATATCGAGACAAAGTATACAAAATAAATGTATACTTTGTTTTTTTATACAAAAATATGTTTATTTTATTAAAATAATATTGTTATAGATTCGGTATACACTTATAATTTTATATATATTCTGAATATTCTTTATAAAGAAGGAGGGGGAAAGTTGGAAGCTATCGTAAGTTGGATAAATAATATTGTTTGGAGTCCCGCACTTGTCTATTTATGTTTAGGAGTAGGCTTATATTTTTCCATTCGAACGAGGTTTTTACAAGTAAGACATGTAGGAGAAATGGTGAAGCTTACATTTCAAGGGGAAAAGTCTGATGCGGGTGTTTCTTCATTCCAAGCGTTAGCACTTTCGTTATCAGGGCGCGTTGGAACGGGAAATATTGCCGGTGTTGCAACGGCTGTTGCCTTTGGTGGTCCAGGGGCTGTATTTTGGATGTGGGCGGTAGCCTTTCTAGGAGCTGGTTCTGCATATGTAGAATCGACGCTTGCACAAATATATAAGACGAAGCATCAAGGGCAATTCCGCGGTGGACCTGCTTATTACATTGAAAAAGGACTAGGTGTTAAATGGTACGCATTAGTGTTCGTTGCAGCGACAATTCTTGCGACGGGGATGCTGCTTCCAGGTGTTCAAGCGAATAGTATTGCTGTAAGTTTAGAAACAGCTTTTGGTATTAATACTTCCGTATCAGGAGCGGTATTAGTAGCGGCATTAGCACTTATTATATTTGGTGGAGTTAAGCGAATTGTTAACGTAGCGCAAGTTGTAGTGCCGTTTATGGCGCTTGGTTATATTTTAGTAGCTTGTGTAATTGTAGCTATGAATATTGAAAAATTACCAGACGCTTTCATGTTAATTTTAAAAAGTGCATTTGCATTAGAAGCAGCTTTTGGCGGGATTATTGGTTTAGCAATTTCTTGGGGTGTAAAACGTGGTATTTATTCAAATGAAGCAGGGCAAGGAACTGGGGCTCATGCAGCGGCAGCTGCTGAAGTATCGCATCCAGCTAAACAAGGGTTAGTACAAGCATTTTCCGTTTACATTGATACATTATTTGTTTGTTCAGCAACAGCATTTATGATGATTATTACAGGCATGTATAACGTATTTGATGCAAGCGGAAAAAACTTTATCGTCAATAAATTAAATGGTGCACAGCCAGGTCCTGGTTATACACAGGCAGCGGTAGAATCTGTTTTCCCTGGATTTGGAAACGGTTTCGTCGCAATCTCTCTACTATTCTTCGCATTTACAACAATTATGGCTTATTACTACATTGCAGAAACGAATATAGCTTACTTAAACCGTGATAAAGACCGCCCTTGGATGTCTATCGTACTAAAGTTTGTATTCTTAGGAGTTGTATTCTACGGTTGTGTAAAAACAGCAGCAACAGCATGGGCGTTAGGAGATATTGGTGTAGGAATTATGGCATGGGTTAACATTATTGCGATTCTATTATTACAAAAACCGGCATTGATCGCATTAAAGGATTATGAAAAGCAGAAAAAAGAAGGAAAAGATCCAGTATTCGATCCGCAGTCATTAGGAATTAAAAATGCTGATTTCTGGGAGCATGAATACGGGAAAGATAAAAAAGAAGAAGTATCTTAATAGAATAGGAATGAGAGAGCAAAGGGAAATCCCTTTGCTTTTTTTATGGACAAAATGAAGCTAAAAGTTATTTTTTTGCCTATTTTTGAATATAAAAAGAATGTACATGCTTTGTTAGGGGAAGGGGGGAGTATGTTGATTGAGTTTCGTAAAGTTAATAAATATTACGGTAACTTTCAAGTTTTGAAAAATATTAATGTACAAGTGAAAAAAGGTGAAGTGGTAGTAGTTGTTGGCCCTTCGGGATCAGGAAAAAGCACGTTGCTGCGGTGTATAAATCAATTGGAGGCAATTACCGATGGTGAATTAATTGTACAAAATACGGAAGTACACAATGCAAAAACAAATATGAATGAATTGCGCCGAAATATTGGGATGGTCTTTCAACACTTTTATTTATACCCGCATAAAACAGTGCTTCAAAATATTACACTAGCACCTATTAAAGTAAATAAAGTTTCCAAAGAAAAAGCGGAGCAAACAGCGATGTTTTATTTAGAGAAAGTGGGAATCCCGGAGAAGGCAGGTGTATATCCACATCAACTATCTGGTGGACAACAGCAAAGGGTGGCGATTGCTAGAGGGCTCGCGATGCAACCGGAAATTATGCTATTTGATGAGCCTACGTCTGCTCTTGATCCAGAGATGATTGGGGAAGTGCTTGATGTTATGAAAGCGCTGGCTAAAGAAGGCATGACGATGGTTGTCGTTACACACGAGATGGGATTTGCACGTGAGGTAGCAGATAGGATTTTATTTATGGATGACGGTCAAATTATCGAAGATACAACACCAGTACAATTTTTTGCAAATCCTGAACAAGAAAGAGCTCGTCTATTTTTAAGCCGAGTGTTAAATCATTAAAGGAGGAATTTCATGATTAAAATGAAAAAGCTGTTTACACTAATCGTATTCTCATGTTTATTCGTACTTATTGTTGCTGGATGCGGGGGTAAAAAAGACGAGGCGAAAGAAACAAATACGAAACAAGGCGGAGTTGTTGAACAAATTAAGAAGCGCGGGAAATTAGTAGTCGGGGTGAAGAATGATACGAATTTATTTGGATTGAAAAATCCTTCAACAGGGCAGGTAGAAGGATTCGATATTGATATCGCGAAGGCGCTTGCGAAAAAAATTCTTGGTGATGAAAAGAAACTAGAGCTGAAAGAAGTAACGTCTAAAACACGTATTCCAATGCTGAAAAATGGTGATATTGATGCCATTATTGCGACAATGACAATTACGGAAGAGCGTAAAAAAGAAGTGGATTTTTCAGATGTATATTTCAAAGCGGGTCAATCGTTACTTGTGAAAAAAGGAAGCAATATTAAAAATATTGATGATGTGAAACAAGGCGTTAAAGCATTGGCTGTAAAAGGCTCAACGTCTACAAATAACATCCGTCAAAAATCACCAGAAGCAACAGTATTAGAGTTTGAGAATTATAGTGAGGCATTTACAGCGTTAAAAGCAGGTAAAGGCGATGTTTTAACGACAGATAATGCGATTCTTTATGGAATGGCAAAACAAGATGCTAATTATGAAGTTGTAGGGAAAATTTTTACGGATGAACCGTATGGAATTGCAGTGCAAAAAGGTGCAGATGATTTAACGAAAGAGATTAATAACTTACTAAAAGATATGAAGACGAGTGGAGAGTACGACAAATTATATGAAAAATGGATCGGTCAAAAACAAGAGAAGTAAAGTGAAACTTTATTTCTCGTGATAAATAGTAAGAGTGAGAGGATGAGAGTACTCATCCTCTTCTTGTAAAGAAAGAGGGGAGAATATGTGCCTGATTTTTCTATATTAACGAATAACATTGATATGTACTTAGAAGGGTTTAAATATACGGTTATGTCTAGTGTAATTGCGTTAATAGGTAGTTTTATTTTAGGGGTAATTTTGGCGGTAATGCGTATTGCACCGATTCGTATTTTAAATTGGGTGGGATCCGCTTTTGTGGAGTTTGTAAGAAATATTCCACTCGTATTAATTGCATTCATTTTCTATTTTGCTTTGCCTGTAATAGGAATTACTTTCAACGGTTTTGTAGCAGGGACAGTTGCACTAACAGTTTATACAGCAGCGTTTATTGCGGAAGTAATTCGCGCTGGCATTTTATCAGTTGCAAAAGGGCAAATGGAGGCTGCGCGTTCTTCAGGATTAACGTATGTGCAGGGAATGTATTATATCGTCTTACCCCAAGCTATGAAAATTGTAATCCCCCCTTTAGGAAACCAATTTCTCAATTTAGTTAAAAACTCATCAATACTCGGAATTATTGCTGGTACTGATTTAATGTATCAAGGAGACTTAATTTCAACGAAGACATTTGTTACGTTCGATGTTTATATATTTGTCGGGATGTTTTATTTAATATTAACAATTCCGCTCAGTATGCTAGTGCGTTATTTAGAAAAACGCTTGGCAAAGGAGGCGGTATAAATGGATTTTAAAGGAGCGATAACAGGTGATCATGTCCTCTTTTTATTAAAAGGATTACTCATAACGTTAGAGGTAGCGCTCGTAGCAATTGTACTTAGCTTTATTATTGGTAGTGTAATAGGAATATTGCGCTATACGAAAATACCTGTCGTCTCACAAATATTAGGCTTTATCGTGGAAGTGATTCGAAATTTACCGTTACTTTTAATTATATTTTTTACGTATTTTGCACTTCCGGAAGCGGGATTGAAGTTAGAAATTATAACAGCTGCAATTGTTGCTTTAACAATATTTGAAGCGGCAATGATATCTGAAATTGTTCGAAGCGGTCTATTATCTATCGAAAAAGGGCAGATTGAGGCTGCAAGGTCTTCTGGATTAACGTATGCGCAAGCGCTTTGGCATATTATTTTGCCGCAAGCATTAAGAAGAATGGTCCCCCCGCTTGTTAGTCAGTTTATTTCATTGCTAAAAGATACATCGCTCGCAGTTGTTATATCATTGCCAGAGCTTATGCATAATGCTCAAATTATTAGCGGGCAGAATGTAAATTATATGATTCCGACATTTATACTAGTAGCTTGTATGTATTTCGTTGTAAACTATGGTTTATCAATTTTATCTAGAAGATTAGAATTACGTTAACTCTTACAAAAAAATGTAAGAGTTTTTCCTTATAAATCCTTTTTTACCTCAAATTAGCATCGTAAACTATTAATAATTGGATTTTTATATTATTTTATCAGAAAAGTTTTAATTTTATATAGAAATTGTAACCGCTTTCGTGTATATTTTTATTATCAGAAAATTTTAACAAGATATAGGGGTACTTGTAGGGGAGGATTAAGATGCAGCAAACAACGAATGAGCAATTACATCGTACGATGAAGAGTAGACATTTATTTATGATCGCACTAGGTGGTGTAATCGGAACTGGTTTTTTTCTAGGTTCAGGTTATACCATTAATCAGGCTGGACCAGGGGGAGCCATCCTTTCATATTTAGTGGGCGGATTTATTATGTATTTAACAATGCTTTGTCTTGGAGAGCTAACGGTAGCAATGCCAGTTTCAGGATCTTTCCAAAAGTATGCGACGAAGTTTATCGGACCAGGAACTGGATTTATGATCGGCTGGCTATACTGGATTGGATGGGCAGTAACAGTAGGATTAGAATTAACATCGATCGGTTTAATGATGAAAAGATGGTTTCCGAATGTGGATGTTTGGGTATGGTGTCTCGTATTCGGGGTTATTTTATATGCTTCAAATGCAATATCAGCGAAGAGTTATGCTGAATTAGAGTTTTGGTTCTCTAGTATTAAAGTAATTACAATTATTGCATTCATTCTACTTGGTGGTAGCGCATTACTAGGATTTTTACCATACGATGGAAAAGAAGCAGCGCCTCTTTTCTCTAACTTTGTAAGTGATGGTGGGCTATTCCCAAATGGACTAGCTGCAGTGCTTCTTACGATGATTACAGTTAACTTTTCCTTCCAAGGAACAGAGTTAATCGGGATTGCAGCAGGAGAGAGTCAGAATCCTGAAAAAACAATTCCACGCGCAATTCGTAATACAGTATGGCGCATTATGTTATTCTTCATTTTAACAATGACAATTTTAGTAGGGTTAATTTCTTGGAAAGAAGCAGGGATAATTGAAAGTCCATTTGTAGTTGTATTTGATAAAATCGGTATTCCATATGCAGCTGATATTATGAACTTTGTTATTATTACCGCTTTATTATCTGTAGCGAACTCAGGATTATATGCAGCAACGCGTATACTATGGTCACTGGCAAATGAAGGAATGGCACCAACTTCTTTCAAGAAGGTAAATAAACGTGGTATTCCAATTACAGCGCTAGTCGTAACGATTGCTGTTGCGGCGTTATCCTTATTAACAAGCTTCCTTGCAGAAGATACAGTATATATGTACTTATTATCTATAGCTGGTTTATCTGCTGTTTCAAGTTGGATCATTATTGCTTTATCACAACTTCGCTTTAGAAGTCAGTATTTAAAAGGTGGAGGAAAATTAGAGGACTTAAAGTATAGAACACCACTATACCCGCTTGTTCCAATTTTAGCTTTAATTACAAATAGTATCGTTGTTATTAGTTTAGCGTTTATTCCAGAACAAAGAATGGCGTTATATTGTGGTATTCCATTTATCATTTTCTGCTACATATATTATTATATGAGTAAGAAACGGAAGAAACCGATGAAAGTGGAGATGGAAAAAACAAATGAAACTAACAATCAAACACGATGATATAGAAGCAGAGTTATCGTATGGTCAATTAGCGATTGGAAAAGAAAACGGATATTCACCGTTACAATTACTAATCTCTTCTATCGCAGGATGTAGTGCAATTGTCTTTCGAACGATTTTAGAAAAGAAACGTATTACATACGATACGTTTACAATTGAAACTAAAATTGGTAGAAGTGAAGCTCTATCAAAACCAGTTGAAAGTGTTCATTTGCACTATAAAATTAAAGCGCAAAACATTACAGAAGAGCAATTAGACAAGGCACTGCAACTTGCGGTGAAAAATTGCACAATTGTTCAATCTGTAAAGGATAGTATAAAAGTTACAGAAACAATTGAATTAATGAAGTGAAATGTAAAAACGTGAGAATAGGGCGCTCACGTTTTTATGTTTTTTACAGAGGGGGAAGTATTATGAAATGTTTAGGTTGTAAATTAGCAAATGAAGAAGAGCTTATATATAAAATATATGAAGACGATTATGTAACTTGTTTTTTAGATCATGCACCTTTCTATGCGGGACATACTTTAATTGTTCCAAAGCAGCACGTTGTAGAAGTGGATGAATTAGATGATTGTGTAGCAAAAGCGATTATGGATGCTTCTAAGCTTATTTCAAAGGCTATTAAATTACTGTATAAACCAGACGGAGTTACAATTTGTCAAAATGGTGGAATCTTTAACGAGTTAACGCATTATCACATGCATGTTGTACCGAGATTTAAAGAGCGTTCGTTTGCTGAATTTTATACCGTACAACCGGGAGAAAAGCAGAATCATAACTTTGAAGAGACAAAGAATTTATTAAAAGAAGCAATAGAGAAAATAATACATAGCGAAAAGGTGTAAGAGGAGTTTTCTTAGGGGGAAAGTTAGGAAAATACTAATATTAAATAGCCCAATTTCTCAGTTAAAATAGAGAAATTGGGCTTTTCTTTATTCTGTTATTCGATTTTATCTATTAAAGAATTCTGCAGTGTCACAAAGTATATCGCTCATTCGTTATATAGAATGAGAGGAGGAATTATATGAAAGTTACAAACAAAGATTACGAAAAGATGGAAGAGCTATACGAGTTGTATGAACAAAAAATTTATTATGTAGCTTATTCTATTTTAAATAATATTCAGCAGGCTGAAGATGCAGTTCAAGAGACGTTTATTACACTTTATAAGAATTTGGAAAAGCTCCATAGTTTGAACACTCAAGAGCTTAAACGATACATTTTGAGGGTTGCAAAAAACAAAGCGATTGATAGCTACCGGAAAAATAAACGACATGAAACATTTTTAGAAGAATATCAAAGAGAATCAACAGACGTAGCAGATGAAAATATTGAAGAGTGGGAAAAACGTCTAATGTCTGAGGTTCAAATTGATACATTGCTAAAAGAGTTAAATGAGTCTAACAGACAGGTGTTTAAGTATAAAGTCTTCTATAACTTAACGTATCAAGAGATTTTAAGTGTAATGGGGATAACCGAGGCTAATGTCCGCAAGCAATTTGAGCGCGCTCGAAAACGAGTACAAAATATTATAGGAGGTATACAAAATGACGAATTCAAAGAACTCCAAAGAAATGTATGACCTTGCTGAAAAGATTGCTGTAGATGATTTTGATACACTCGAAGAACAACATGAATTTTCACATACATATACGCACAAAAAGAAATTGTTTATGGAGGAAATGAAGCTGAAAGGCGAGCGACCACAGACAAAGCGTAAAAGACATCGTATGTTAATCGCTGCGGCCTGTTTATTGATTGGTATGCCGACAACCGTTTTTGGTGCAGTAAAAGTCTATAATATGATTGTTCAAAAACAAAATTACGAAGTAAATGTTTCAGTAACGAATAAGGAATCGAAAAATATTGATAAGTGGTATAAGTTGAAAGTTGGTAAATTACCAGAAAATATGGAAGCAATTGATGACTCTGCTATGAAATATTCATTTAAAGATAACGACGCAATGGGTGGATTTTCATTTGCTCTTTGGAGAGTGGGGGAAAATGCGGACTTTCAAACTTTATATTCAAAAAGCTATGAAGAAAAAGAGATAAATGGCAGGAAAGCAGTAATTGTTCATAAAGAAACTGGAAACAACAATGTAATGTTTGATAGGAAGGTCTTTCTCTTTTTTGAGAAAGAAGGGATTATGTTAGAAAGTTTTATTGGATCAGATATAAACGAACAACAAATGATGGATGTGTTAGGGAACATTTCACTTGAGCCCACATCAAAAGAAAAGGCATCACATATAGCAGATTATGATAAAAAGTATTTTAGCCAAGCAGATGAACCTAAAAAAACTAAGGTTATTCCTTTGAAAAAAGATAGCAAACGACTATTTCATATAGGGCAAAAGGTTCCAGTAACGATATCTATGGATCAGAGCCAAATTGAATATGTTATAGAAAAAGTTGAAGTTTTTGATTCAATCAAAGATTTTAAACAAGAGAACTTTAATGAACTTGGACTAGATAAACTAAGCAAGAATAAAGCTTTGGATCAAGCGGGACAATTGATACCATATAGACGGGATGAATATAAAGTTGGAAATGGTAAAGATTCAATTGATAAATTAGTAGAGTCAAAATTAATTCATCCTAAATTTGTCTACCTGACAACAACAGTGAAAAATATAGGTAAACAGGAGATAGAAGAAATTTATATGCATCCATCCATAAAAGTGCTTAAAGGTAAAGGAAATGTATGGAATTATGCTGGGAAAGATGGAATTGCAGAAAAAAATATTATGACAGGCGAAGTTGATTATTTAGAACCTCACGGAGATGGGAAAAGCTTTTACAATATTGGCAGTATCACACCAGGGGAAACAGTAAAAGTTAACTTAGGTTATTTTGTAGATGAGGATAAACTAGATTCAATCTTTCTTGATGCTTTCCATTACAGGGGGAATGGGGGCACTGAAAATATGAATGCGGAATATCGTTGGTGGTTCGATATTCGTCAATAGTAAACATAATAGGAACAACTAGACTAAAAAGCTGCTTATATTTAGCAGCTTTTTAATTTTCATACATATTTAAAATTTCTTTCGCACGTATACGTAAACCATCTATTAATTCTCTCGGTTCTAAAACTTGTGCATCTTTTCCAAGCCGATAAAATAGAGGCGTAATAAAATTAATTTCACCTTTATCAATTGTTGAATCTATATATCCTGTCCCATCTTCGTTTACTACCACGAATTCTTCAAGGTAAGGAACGCTTTTACATTGGCGCACGCCTTCTGTCGTTAATAAAACATGTAATTGGATAGGAGTGTGTACTACGTTAGAGTTAGATTCGAACCATTCTTCTAAATTCATGAACGTATCTTTATTTTCTTCTGTTGATAATATAGAAAGAATACGATCAACGCGATACAGTAATACCTTTTTTCTACTAAAGTCATAGGATGGCAAATACCATAAACCGTCGTGAGCATATACACCGATAGGATGAACATGTTTTGTTTTAATCCCCGATTTAGACTCGTATTGAAAGTGTAAGTTTTTATTTTCAATAGCCGCTGTTAATACTTCGTTTAAAAAAGTTGTCTCAATTGTTCTCTTCGGATTCCAAAAAGCGATATAAGAACGTATTTTATCAACTTTAGCTTTCGCATCATTTTGTAGAGAGCTATACAGTTTATGAGTAACAGAATTGATTTCTGTATTAAAAGGCAAGTTACGATAGTAGCTTAAAGATTGGAAAGCAAAAAAGATGGAGACCGCTTCTTCTTCGGTAAATAAAATGGGGGGAAGCATGCTGCTTGTTAATACTTTATATCCCCCATTACGACCTTGTTCAGCGTAAATGGGTAATCCCATATCACTTAAATCTAAAATATATCTATGGACCGTACGAACGGAAATATTAAATTCATCAGCTATTTCTTGAGCTGTAAATTTTCTTTTCGCAGAAGCAAATATAAGAATGTCTAGTAAACGTTTTGCTTTTGACAAGGATATCACCTTTTTCTTTTTTAACATGACATAAGTTGTCATGTTTTATGGTTAGTATAGTGCTTATAAGACGATTTTATCAATAGAAGCTGTAAGGAGGAAAAGATATGTCACGTGAAATTGTTTTATTTATTGCAGCGAGCTTAGATGGATTTATCGCGAAAGAAGATGATGATTTAGAGTGGTTAATGGCAACAGAAGGTGAGGGAGACAACGGTTATACAGAAATGTACGAAACAATTGATACGATAATTATGGGAAAGAGAACGTACGATTATGTAGTAGAGCATACAGAAACATCCCCGTACTTAGATAAAAAATGTTACGTGTTTTCTAATTCAGAAAAAGGTTCAAACGGACATGTAGAGTTTGTAAATGAAGATGTTGCGGAGTTTACCAAAAGGTTGAAAGGGCAGGAAGGATCTAAAATATGGATGGTCGGTGGAGGGAGTCTACTGAGAGAGTTCTTTAAGAATAATCTAATTGATGAATATGTTGTTACGATTACACCTCACATATTAGGTTCTGGTATTCCGCTATTTAAAGAAAAGAATCCGGAAATTAATTTAACTTTAACGGATACGAAACGTTTTGGGCAATTTGTAAATTTATATTATAAAGTAAAATGATAAAGAAACACGACTATTGATGATAGTCGTGTTTCTTTATAGATGGTAATGAAATTATAAAACAAGACCCATGATCAACCTCACTTGTGACTGTAATATTCCCACCGTGTAGCTCTACAATTTCCTTTACGATAGATAGCCCTAAACCGGTCCCACCTGTAGCTCGTGTTCTTGCTTTATCAACACGATAAAAGCGATCAAAAATGTGAGGGAGGTCTTCGGGCGGAATGCCTTCACCTTCGTCCTCAATGTTGATGGAAATACGTTTATGTTCTTCTGTAACAGAAATATTGATATGAGAATCTTCCTTGGAATGTCTATAAGCGTTATTTAAAATGTTCACTACAACTTGTTCGAATCGCTGTTCATCCAAGTTTACTAACAGTGAAGGAGGACAAGTGAAAGAAACTTTAATGTGTCTTTCCTTATACATCGCGTTTATTTTTTCGGCTATGCGAGTAAGGAAGGGGTGTAAATGCACTTCCTGTACTTGAATGAAAAAGTTATGCTTTTCCATTTGAGCGAGTGAAAATAAATCTTGGACTAAGTTTGTAATATAATCAGACTCGTCTTTTATAATGGATAAGTATCGTAAACGTTGCTCTGGGGGTGTGTTTTCTTTTAATGCAATGTCAGCATAACCTCTTACGTACGTTAATGGTGTTCGTAATTCGTGAGCAACACTTGCTAGAAATTCACTTCGCTCTGTTTTCATATAATGTAAATCATTTGCGAGAGTTTGGATAGATTGTGCTAGTTCACCAATTTCGTCATTTCGAGTAGTTGTTAATGAAACGGATAAATCGCCCTTACTCATTTTTTCAGTCGCTTGTTTCATGTGTAACAATGGTTTTGTTAACAAACGTGATAATAGAAAAATGGTGATGGCTGTTAATAGGAAAGTAATGACTCCAGCGATAATGAATTGCCGTGTGAGCCCGTTAACCATTTCTTCGATTGATTCCGTCCCGAGAAACATATATACATAGCCTTCCGTTTTTCCTGCCACTACAATTGGGCTAACTGTACATATATAATTAGATGTTTTCCAATGATTCTCTATAATTGCTCCATCATGATCTGTTCGTGTTTGCATTCCTTCAATATGTTTTTTTATAGTAGTATTTATTTCATTGGATTTAGCTAGTATTTCCTTATTTGCATTTGTAATAATAACAGTTGTTTCAGCTTCGGATTCCATTAAAGCAACATGGGAGATTGTTTGCCTGTCAAAATATTTTTCAAGGACATCTCGGTGACTATTTCCACGCTTTAATAAAGCAGTCATTTCTTCATTTACTCTATTGTTTACAAGGCTATAATAGAGCAAGACAAATAGAACACTTTCGATTAAAAGTGTAACAATTAGAAAATAAAATCCGAGTTGAATAGAAATTCGCTTCATCGCTTTTCTCCTTAATATAGTGTATCAATCCATCTATAGCCTACTCCATATACAGTTTTTAAATGGTGATCAATAGGGAAATTTACTTTTCGTAATTTATCACGCAAATTACGAATATGTGAATCGACTGTTCTATCTTCTGTATTTGTATTTAAACCCCAAATTCGTTCAATGAGCTGATCACGGCTTAATACGTAGTTCACATGACGTAAAAATAATCCGAGTAAAGAGAATTCGATTGGTGTGAGAAGAATTTCTTCATTATAGACAGAAACGAAATGCTTGGCCTCATCCCATAAAATGCCTTGATATTGGATTTGCGTACGCTGATTCGTTCGGCGTAAAACAGCTTCTATTCTTGCAAAGAGCTCTTCTTCGTGGAATGGTTTCGTCACGTAATCATCTGCTCCAAGTTTTAACCCTTGGATGATATCTACCGTTTGATCACGAGCAGTTACCATAATGATAGGATCGTTACTAAATGATCGAATTCTTTTGCACGTTTCCCATCCATCCATCTTCGGCATCATAATATCGAGTAAAATAAATTTGAAGTTTCGATTTTCTATATGTGAAATAGCTTCTTCTCCGGACACTGCACATACGCAGTTGTATCCGATTGGAGTAAGATAAAGTGTTAATAATTCAAGCATTCTCGGTTCATCATCTACGAGTAGTATATCGATCATAGAGTACCTCCGCATTTGTAGTTATTACTTAAATTGTAAGTCAAAATCATGAAGAAATGGTGCAGATTATAATGCATCTGCATAATTTCTTCAGAATTGCTTGTTATTGTAAAGTTGAAATTCCATTTTAGGTAATAATATTGGCTCGAAAACGATTAATACGGAGGCGATATAGTGAAAAAGATGACCCGGATTTTTGGGATAACAATAATTGCGACAGTCGGTCTTGCGGCATGTGGGCAAACGAACACAAATCATAAAAATCATGAACCCACAGAAGAGAAGAAAACAGAGCAAAAGGAAATGAAAATGAATCAGGAGGTAACTGCGCCGAAAGAAATGAATCAAGGTGCATCGAATGATTTATTAACGACAAGTTTAAAAAATGTAACGAGATTAAATACAAATGATCCTCTGCAAATGGCAGTATTAACTTCGCAAACGATATGGCCAGCAACGCATAAAGAGAATCAGCCAGGCGCTATTATTTTAGTGCCAGTGAACGAGTGGCAATTAGGTATTGCAAGTGCGGATCTTATTCATCATCCGAATAACGGACCGATTTTATTTATAGAAAAAGAAAAGGTACCCGAAATGACGTTAAAAGAAATAAAACGATTAAATCCGCTCGGAACGAAAGATGGAACGCAAATTATGGTGATGGGGGATGTAGGGGCATCTAGCCTAGAGCAATTAAAAGAATATAAAGTAAAGCAAATAAAAGAAACGGATCCAGCTAAATTTGCCAAAGATGTTGATAAAGAATATGCCGATATAACAGGGAATTATCCAAATAGCGTTATTATCGGTTCGTCTGAAGATGAAGGGCGTTTATATACAACACCAGTTGTAAATTGGATTTCTCATATGCCAGAGCCACTTTTATATACAGAAAAAGATAAGGTGCCAGAAGCGACAATAGAGGCATTAAAAATGAGAAAAGATAAAGCAAATATATATGTATTAGGACCAGAAAAAATCATTTCAAAAGAAGTAGAAAAAGAGTTAAGTAAATACGGAAAAGTAACACGTATTAGTGGAGAGAATCCAACAGAAAATTCGGTTGCATTTGTGAAATTTAAAGATAAAAAAACGAAATTTGGCTGGGGGTTCACAAAACCAGGTCACGGTTTGTCGTTTGTTTCGAGTAAAACACCAGACTTAGCAATTGCGGGAGCACCGTTTTCACATATGGGTAAACATGCCCCTGTTGTTTTGCTTGAGGAAGGAAAAGCTTCACAACAAGTTTATGACTTCCTTGCTACGATTCAACCGAAGTTTAAGGATGACCCAACACTTGGACCGTATAACCATGGTTTCCTATTAGGAAGTACTAGTGATATTTCATTTGAAACGCAAGGTATATTGGATGAGAGGTTAGAGATTGTTCAGGAAAGTGGTCAAGGTCACGGTGGACATTAATGAAATGAGAAAAGACGCTGCTAAGGTAGCGCCTTTTCTTTAGGAAGCTTTTACATAGCACAACATCCTTTGCTCGTTATATAATAGCCTTCGTGCAGTCGGCCTAGATTTTCTTACGGAGAGAATCAAATGATAAAAGAGTAGAGGGTGGTAGCTTGTTTCAAAAGATAAAAAATGAATGGTTTTCTAATGTGAAAGGGGACGTACTATCAGGAATTGTCGTTGCTTTAGCATTAATTCCTGAAGCGATAGCTTTCTCTGTTATTGCGGGTGTGGATCCGACCGTTGGATTATACGCCGCTTTTTGTATTGCAGTTACAATTTCATTTGTTGGTGGAAGACCTGGGATGATTTCAGCTGCAACAGGTGCAATGGCATTATTAATGGTGACGCTCGTTAAAGATCACGGTTTGCAATATTTATTTGCTGTGACAATAGTAACAGGTATTGTTCAAATTATTTTTGGAGTGTTCAAGCTGAGCTCATTTATGAAGTTTGTTCCTAAATCTGTTATGAGTGGTTTTTTAAACGCACTTGGAATTTTAGTTTTTACAGCACAACTGCCACATTTTAAAAATGTAACTTGGCAAATGTATGCACTTGTCGCATTAGGACTTGCAATTATATATTTATTTCCACGTATTACGACGGCTGTTCCGTCTACACTTATTTCAATTATTATTGTGACAAGCATTGCACTTATGAGCGGATTACAGTTAAAAACAGTAGGGGATATGGGAAGCTTACCGAAAGAATTACCGTTCTTTAGCATTCCTGATGTGCCGTTTACACTTGAGACATTAGGTATTATTTTTCCATACGCAGTTATGCTTGCAATTATCGGCTTACTAGAGTCATTATTAACGGCATCGGTTTTAGACGATATGACACATACCGAAAGTAATAAACATAAGGAAGCACGTGGGCAAGGGATTGCGAATGTTGTTGCTGGGTTTTTCGGAGGAATGGCAGGATGTGCAATGATTGGACAATCTGTTATTAATATTAAATCAGGTGGTCGAGGGAGATTATCGACGCTTGTAGCCGGCGGTTTTTTAATCGTATTGCTATTTGTTTTAGGTGATTACGTTGTTCATATTCCGATGGCAGCTTTAGTTGCAGTTATGATTATGGTTTCGATTGGGACGTTTGATTGGAACTCTGTAGCGACGATTCATAAAGTCCCAAAAGGGAATGCTTTTGTTATGATCGTAACAGTTGTGATTGTCCTAATTACACATAATTTAGGATTAGGTGTAATTATCGGAACGATAATTAGTGCAGTTTTATTTGCATTCAATATGGCAAAGATTCACGTGAAACATTTGTATATTGAAAATAAGAAAATATACGAAATTCACGGCCAACTATTCTTCGCATCTACGGCAGAGTATATAAATGCTTTTTCATACAATGAAGATGTGAAAGAAATTGAGATGAGCTTTACTAACGCACACGTATGGGATGATTCAGCAGTAGCGGCAATTGATAAAGTTATAATGAAGTATGAACAGAACGGTGTGAAAGTAAGGATTACAGGGTTAAATGAACGAAGCTCGAAGATTGTTTCAAATTTAGCCACCTATAATAAGAGAATTGCTAGTTAAAGAAAAGGAATGCAATCTTTTTTTGTTGGAAGAGAGCCTCTAGCCATGCGTAGAAACGGTCAGCCCCTTGTTTTGCCTCGTGCCGAGTTAAAACAGAGAGAAGAAATGAGTACGGGTTAATTTTATTTTATAAAGCAGTAATGTATATGCTGAAAGGTGAATTGGGATTTACGTAGTTAACTATGCCTCCTTTTTGAAAGACAAAAAAGGGGGCTTTTGTATTATAATACGAGTAGGATAACGAAAAGGGGATTCAGCATATGTACAAACAAATTTTATTAGCATGCGATGGTTCTGAACATGCACTTCGAGCAGCCGAGCATGCAACATATATTGCGAAATTTAACGAAGAAACACATGTTGAAGTTGTGTACGTAGTAGATAATAGAACGGCAAAGTCAGATATTATACAAGGACAAACGGATTTAGAAACAATATCAGCTAGTCGAAAAGATAAATTAAAAGAGATTGAGGGTTTATTAAAGAAAGAGCACATTTCCTACAAAATTACGATTCTACATGGCGATCCAGGAGATACGATTGTTCAATATGTAAATACAGGAGATATAGATCTTATTATTGCTGGGAGTAGAGGGCTAAATACACTGCAAGAAATGGTGCTTGGTAGTGTAAGTCATAAAATAGCAAAACGTGTGAAATGCCCGGTGATGATTATAAAGTGAAGCTTTAATCAGTGGGGGGTTTGTTCATCCCCGACCTAACTTCTTTGCTTTCACTGAATTTTGAGGTGGGGGTCTTACTGCCCGGCGAATAGCGGGATAAAATAAATTGAGTGAGATATTCTGTGATGTAAGCAAGACCTTGATATAATTCGAGGTCTTTTTTGATGTATTAAGAGGGAGAATGTGGACAGAATATATATAAGTTTTAAAAAATGTTAACTTACAAATTTGTAAGTTAGTTGTCAGCGAAATCGATGTTATGAAATTTTTCCCATTGATACAATAAAAATATCAAAGGGGATATAGGGAGGATGGAAGGTATGAAATCATTTCAAAATTTGTCTTATAGCCAAGGGGTAAGTTTAATTTGTTTAGGTGGATTTGCTGGATCTGTTATGTTAGCTGTTTTAATAAAGATGTTTCAGCAAATGTTTTAATCGTATGAATAGAAGGGAAATGATTAATATAAATAGCAAGAGAAGAACGATAAATAAAAAATAGCTCTTAGCATGTAAGTAAATGCTGAGAGCTATTTTTATGTTTATTTTTCTACACATTATATTTTGTTTAAACTTCTTTTGATTTAGCAGATCCTGTATTTAAAGTAAGAGCAAGGAAGAACATTGCAAGCACACAAGAAGCAAGGAGCAAAATGAATCCGCCGTCCCATCCGAATGCATCTACGATAAAGCCCATAGCGGCACTAGCGAAAGTTGCTCCACCTAAGTAACCGAAGAAGCCAGTTAGGCCTGCTGCAGTTCCAGCAGCTTTCTTTGGTGCTAAGTCAAGAGCGTGTAGACCAATTAACATAACAGGTCCGTAAATTAAAAATCCAATTGAGACAAGTGCGATACTATCAACCATTGGATTACCAGGAGGATTTAGCCAGTAAACAAGAACGGCAATGAATACACCGACCATAAATAAAATACCAGCAGGTGCGCGGCGCCCTTTAAATAGTTTATCACTCATCCATCCGCAAAGAAGTGTACCTGGAATACCAGCCCATTCGTATAGAGCATAAGCTGTACGTGAGCTACTATGAGTAAAGCTTTTTTCTTCTACTAAATAAGTAGGAGCCCAGTCTACAACGCCGTAACGAACGAAATAAACAAAAACGTTAGCGATAGCGATGTACCATAAAAACTTATTGTTTAATATGTATGTAAATAAAATTTCCTTTACCGAAAGCTCGCGTTCACGGTCCGCTACTTTTTCATCTGATGGATATTCCCCAGTGTGTTCTTCAATAGAAGGTAATCCGCAAGATTGAGGTGTATCTCTCATCGTAATTAATACATAAATACCCACTAAAATTGAAAGAATACCTGGGAAGTAAAATATACTTTTCCAGTCATTTGCAAAGAAATATAAGCCTAATGTAACGAGAGAAGGCATAAGCGCGCCGCCGACATTATGAGCGACGTTCCAAATAGACATTTTTGTACCACGTTCACTAACGGAGAACCAGTGAACCATCGTACGGCCACAAGGAGGCCATCCCATACCTTGTACCCATCCATTTAAAAACTGAAGTACAAACATAAGTATAATGCTCGTTGTAATGAAAGAAAATGAGCCGAAAATAATATTAATGATACCGGATAAAAATAGCCCAGCTGCTAAAAAGTAGCGAGGATTACAACGATCGGATACGATACCCATAAGAAATTTACTTAATCCGTAAGCGATAGATACTGCTGAAAGGATAACTCCAAGTTCCCCTTTACTAAAGCCTTGTTCGATTAAGTATGGCATTGCGAGTGAAAAGTTTTTTCGAACAAAGTAGTAACCCGCATAACCGATGAAGATACCTAAGAATACTTGTAAACGCAATTTACGGTATTCGCTATCAGTGCGATCAGTAGGTAAGCGTTCTGCGTGGGGCGCAGGTTTAAATAATTGTGTGAAAAACATAAAATGAAAATCCTCCCCTAATTAATTCGAAGCGTTTTAAGACAGAGAGAACACAAAAAGGCTATGAAATATAAAAAAGTTCCCTTTTTTATGATTCATAGCCGTATACTCCGATTCTCCGTGACTGTCAATATTAACTTCGACGAAAATTATACAACTTTGCGACAAAAATGTAAACGTTTTTATAAAGAAAGTTGTTGACGTATTTTGTTTGTGGGATTAATATTTAAATACGTTAAATATTTTATTGCTTAAATAAGAGGTGGATAACATGCCAAATGATATGACTCATATTGATAAGATTCAAGCTCTTACATTCGCTATAGGAAAGAAAATGCAAACAGAGCTATTAGAACAAATGCAAGCATCAGGACTTACACCACCGCAGTTTTATATTTTAAAGATTTTAGATCATTACGGAGCTTCAAGAGCGACACAATTGGCGGAGAAAATGTACGTGAAACCGAGCGCGATTACAGTAATGATTGATCGTTTAATTGATCATGGGTTAGTAGAGCGCTATCACGACGATAATGATCGCCGCGTTGTTATCATTGAGCTAACGAAAAAGGGGAAAGCTGCAGTAGAAGAAGCGATGGCGGCTCGTAATGAGCATATTGCAAAATACTTCTCACACTTAGAATTACAAGAGAGGGAAGATTTGTTACGCCTCTTTGAAAAGCTAGAAACAATTATTTGCGGGACACAAGAGAAAAAAGAGAAAAACTAAGAGGAATTGAGGAGATTACATGGAGCAACAAGAAAATCAGAATAGAAAGTTGTTGTTAATCGGTTTAGTAATCGCAATGCTATTTGCTGCATTGGACGGAACAATCGTTGGTACAGCAATGCCGCGTATCGTCGGTGAGCTAGGCGGATTAAGTTTAATGACATGGTTAACAACAGCTTACATGTTAACATCAACAACGGTTGTACCGATTGCAGGTAAATTAGCGGATTTACTTGGGCGTCGTAACGTATATATAGCAGGATTAATTATCTTTATGGCTGGTTCAGCGTTATGTGGTATGGCAAACGGTATGACAGAATTAATTATTTTCCGTGGTATTCAAGGTCTTGGTGGCGGTATTATGATGCCAATGGCTATGATTATTATCGGAGATATGTTCACGGGAAAAGAACGTGCTAAATGGCAAGGTATTTTTGGAGCTCTATATGGTCTTGCCTCTGTAATTGGACCACAAGTTGGTGGTTGGATTGTAGACGCAGTGGACTGGAGATGGGTATTCTATATTAACTTACCAGTTGGTATTTTAGCGACAATCTTTATTGCAATGGGATTAAAAGCACATAAACAAACAGGACCAATTAAAATTGATATCGCTGGAATCTTCACGATGATTCTCGGTGTTGTAAGTTTATTACTTGCGTTAACGTTTGGCGGGAAAGATTATGCATGGGGTTCTTGGCAAATTATCGGGTTATTTGCACTAGCTGCCATTGGTATTGTTAGCTTTGTTATTGTTGAAACGAAGGCTGAAGAACCAATTTTACCGATGCACTTCTTTAAAAACCGCACATTTACACTACTGAATGCGATCGGTTTCTTTATGAGTATCGGAATGTTTGGAGCAATTATGTTCGTACCGTTCTTTATGCAAGGAATTGTAGGCGTAAGTGCTGCTGAATCAGGAACGATTATGACACCGATGATGATCACAATGATCGTTATGAGTATTATCGGTGGTCAACTTGTATTAAAAGTTGGTGTGAAACCACAAATTATTACAGGGATGCTTATTATGGCTAGTGGTTTCTGGTTATTAACAACGATGGATATGCACACAACTAAGCTTACCGCTACTTCTTATATGATGATTATCGGTTTAGGAATGGGTCTTGTTATGCCGATATTAACATTAGCATTACAAGAAAGCTTCCCGAAAAAAGATCTTGGTGTTGTAACATCATCAAGTCAATTCTTCCGTCAAATCGGTGGAACGTTTGGGATTACAATTTTAGGATCAATTATGAATAACACTTCAGGTACAACGTTAACAAATAAATTAGTACCTGTATTAGATACATTCCCAAAAGAAGCGGGACAAATGGTAACAAAATTGAAAGATATGATTCATACAGATCCACAGAGTTTATATTCTATGCTCTTTAGTCCAGAGGCATTAAAACAAATGCCAGAAGCATTTTCTAACAGTATCGTACCGGTTTTGAAAAGTTCTTTGGTGGATTCGCTTCATACTGTATTTTTAACAGGATTAGTATTTATCGTAGTAGGTGCAATCTTTACGATTTTCTTACAGAAGATTAAACTATCTGATCGTAAAAAAGCTGCAGAAGAGCCTGCTGTAGAAGAGAAAGAACAAACTGTATCATATTCATAATGAAAAAGCATCGCCTTATGGCGGTGCTTTTTTTGAGTATAACCTTAAAAGCTTTTTAGTGAGAAATGATTGACGTATTTTTATAAATGCGTTATATTATTTTCTGTAAACGGTTACATGAAATGAGGAGAAAAGAGAATGAGTACGATTAAAGACGTTGCAAAATTAGCAGGGGTATCTGTTGCGACCGTTTCCAGAGTGTTAAATAAAAATGGATATGTTCATGAGGATACATTAAAAAAAGTAGAGCGAGCAATTGAAATGCTAGATTATAAGCCTAGTACAGTAGCACGATCTTTATACAATAAAAAATCTCGTTTAATTGGCTTAGTTGTTCCAAATATCGTGAATCCATTCTTTCCAGAAGTTGCACGTGCCGTAGAAGATGTAGCACATAAGCAAGGTTACACAGTTGTCCTTTGTAACTCTGATGAAAATTTAGAAAAAGAGAAACAATACATTGATGTGCTTAGACAAAATAATGTGGACGGGTTTATTGTGGCAACGAATCCACAAAATAGTGTTAATTACATGAATTTATCTATTCCAGTTGTTGCGATTGACCGTATGTTTAATGAGCGCATTCCTACTGTATATGCAGATAACTATGCAGGGAGCCAGGCGGCGACAAAGTTATTAATAGACAAAGGGTGTAAACATATTGCACATATTCGTGGACCGCGTGATGTGAGCACAGCTAATGAACGTTTTGAAGGTTTTGTAGACGTTATTACGCAAAATAATCTTTCTTATATGATTGCAGAGAGTACATTCGATCCAGCTAATAGTGAACAGGTCGCGGTGGAATTATTAGAAGAATATCCGCATATTGATGGAATTGTTGCTGGGAATGATTTAATTGCAATCGGTGTTGTAAAGGCTGCACTTCAAAAAGGAATTTCTATTCCAGACGATTTACAAATTATCGGATTCGATGGAATTTCTTTAACAGAAATGATGTATCCATCTATTACAACTGTTGCACAGCCAATTTATGAAATGGGGAAAATTGCAACAGAGTTGCTTTTAGAGCAGATGGAAGGAAATCCATTAGAAGAGAAACACTATCGTTTACCGATTGAAATTATAGAACGAAATACGACGAAGTAAGGAGATGAGACAGATGCCAAATATTGCAGTAGTAGGTAGTATTTCAATGGACTTAGTGGCTGTTTCAAAAATACGGCCGAAAGCAGGCGAAACGGTAATTGGTGAAGCATTTCATACGATCCCAGGAGGGAAAGGGGCCAACCAAGCAGTAGCTGCAGCTAGATTAGGAGCAAATGTAGCGATGGTTGGTGCAGTAGGAAATGATGATTACGGAACAGTAGTTAGAAAAAATTTAGAGAACGAACGCGTTTTTATCGACTATGTGGTACCGGTTACAGATAGAACGACAGGAATCGCTCATATCGTTTTAGCAGAAGAAGATAACAGCATTGTTGTCGTACAAGGAGCAAATGCTTTTGTAAATGAGTCGATTGTAGATCGTTCAAAAGACCTTCTTGTAAAAGCAGATATGGTTGTTCTTCAACTAGAGATTCCACTTGAAACAGTAAAATACGTTCTGGCTATTTGTGAGGAGCACAAAATTCCAGTTATGTTGAATCCAGCTCCAGCACAAATCTTATCAGAAGATATTTTAGAAAAAGCGACTTATATTACGCCGAATGAGCATGAATGTCGCATTGTATTAAATGATTTCACATCACCAATTGAAGATTTACTGGCTAAATATCCAAACAAACTACTGATGACAGAAGGTTCTAATGGTGTTCGTTTCCATAACGGAACGGAAGTTGTTCAAGTTTCAAGTATTGCCGTAGATGTAGTAGATACGACTGGAGCTGGTGATACATTTAATGGCGCGTTAGCAGTTGCGCTTTCTGAAGGAGAAACACTTCAAAAGGCTATTCGTTTCGCAAATATTGCTGGTGGTCTTTCTGTAACGAAACTTGGGGCACAGGGCGGTATGCCAACGAGAGATAGAGTACGTGAAGTGCAGGTGATTGTTGGATGAAAAAGCACGGTGTATTAAATAGTGAAATTGCGGCAGTCCTTGCTTCACTTGGACATACAGATACGATTGTAATTGCTGATTGCGGGTTACCTATTCCTGATGGAGTAAAACGAATTGATTTAGCAGTTGAAATTGGAAAGCCTAGCTTTTTAGACGTATTACAAGTAGTTGCTGATGATATGGCAATTGAGAAAGTGACGTTAGCAGAAGAAGTCATTATGAATAATGCGGTGGTAAATAAAGAAGTTGAGATGCGTTTAATAGAGCCAGCATTTGAATATGTGTCTCATAAGGAATTTAAAGAGTATACAAAGAGAGCGAAGGCGATTATTCGTACAGGAGAAGCAACGCCTTATGCGAATGTTATTTTACATGCAGGCGTGATTTTTTAATAAAGGGATGTGATGAGAATGCATATTGAAATGAAGAACATTTCAAAAGCGTTCAGTGGTAATCCTGTTCTAAAAAACGCACAGTTTATGATTGAAACAGGAGAAGTCCATGCATTGATGGGGGAAAATGGAGCGGGGAAATCGACGCTCATGAAGATTCTAACAGGTGTATATAAAAAAGACAGTGGAACAGTCACAATTGATGGACAAGAACGAACTTTTAAAAATGCGAAAGAAGCGGAAGAGTACGGTATTGCATTTATCCATCAAGAGTTGAACATATTACCGAATTTAACGGTAGCTGAAAATATGTTTCTTGGAAAAGAGTTAATGTATGGGAAAACGGGCATTTTACGTACGCGTCAAATGAATGCGATTGCCCAGCAACAATTGGCAGATCTTGGTCTACATGTGAGAGGTGCTATGCTAGCAGGTGAATTATCAGTTGGACAACAGCAAATTATTGAAATTGCTAAAGCATTAATGACAAATGCGAGCGTTATTATTATGGATGAACCTACAGCAGCATTAACAGATCGCGAAATTGAAACACTGTTTATTGTTATTAATAAATTGCGTAAAGAGGGCGTTTCGTTCGTTTATATTTCACACCGGATGGAAGAGATTTTTTCAATATGTGATGCCATTACGATTTTGCGTGATGGAGAATACGTAGGGAAAAAATTAATTCCAGAAACTTCATTTGATGAAGTAGTTAGCATGATGGTGGGCCGCAGTATTGGTGAACGTTATCCAGAACGAAATATTCAAATTGGCGAAGTGATTTTTGAAATGCGTAACGGAACGAAAAAGGGGAAATTTGAAAATGTTTCGTTTCAAGTTAGAAAAGGCGAAATCCTTGGTGTTGCCGGCTTGATGGGAGCTGGTCGCACGGATATTATGAAAGCGATATTTGGATATGAACCGCTTGATTCAGGACAAATTTTTATGAATGGACAAGAAGTGAAAATTGATAGTCCAATTGATGCGATTAGACAACGAATTGCCTTTATTACAGAGGATAGAAAATCTGAAGGGCTTGTGTTAGATTTTTCGATTCGTGAAAATTTAGCTTTACCAAATTTAGAAAGTCTTTCAAAGGGAAGCGTTGTTAATAAAGGTTTAGAACGTCAATTTACAGAGGATATGATGAAGCTTCTTAATGTGAAAGCAGCAAGCGGAGAGCAAGCGGTAAAATCTCTTTCTGGTGGAAATCAGCAAAAGATTGTAATTGCAAAATGGCTAGGTATTCATCCGCAGTTACTCATTTTAGATGAACCAACGAGAGGTGTAGATGTTGGGGCTAAAAAAGAAATTTACTCTATAATGAATAAGCTTACCGAGCAAGGAGATGCCGTTATTATGGTATCGTCGGAGCTTCCAGAAGTTTTAGGAATGAGTGATCGTATTCTCGTCATTCATGAAGGGAAAATCGGTGGTATTTTAGAGAAAGATCAGGCATCACAAGAGTCTATTATGGCACTAGCAACAGGGGGAGAGTAAGATATGGCTAAGAAGGGGAATGTATTACAACAACTCGGTTCTTTAATCGGGTTAGTATTAATTATCGTAGTGATTACAGCTCTAAATCCAGCATTTATTGAAATTCCAAATTTATTTAATATACTGCGCCAAGTATCGATTAATGCACTCATTGCATTTGGAATGACCTTCGTTATTTTAACAGGGGGTATTGACTTATCGGTAGGTTCTATTTTAGCATTATCAAGTGCACTTGTTGCCGGAATAATGGCAAGTGGCATGGATCCGTTCCTTGCAATGGCAGTTGGATTATTAGCAGGTCTTGTAATGGGAATTGTAAACGGTATCATTATTGCGAAGGGAAAAGTAGCTCCTTTTATTGCAACTTTAGCAACAATGACTATTTTTCGCGGGTTGACGCTTGTTTATATGGACGGACGTCCGATCACTGGTCTTGGTGATCATTTAATGTTCCAAATGTTTGGCCGTGGTTATTTCCTTGGTATTCCTGTGCCAGCCGTTACAATGATGATCGCTTTTGCAGTACTGTACTTTATTTTAAAGAAAACAACGTTTGGTCGCCGTACGTTTGCGATTGGTGGAAATGAAGAAGCGGCAGCTTTATCAGGTATTAATGTTACGAGAATTAAAGTAATGATTTACGGTCTTTCCGGAACTTTAGCAGCGCTTGCAGGTATTGTCTTAACATCAAGATTAGATTCTGCACAGCCGACTGCTGGTACTTCTTACGAATTAGATGCAATTGCTGCAGTTGTGTTAGGAGGAACGAGTCTTTCAGGTGGAAGAGGATGGATTGTTGGTACATTCATCGGTGTGCTTATTATTGGTGTACTAAATAACGGTTTAAATTTATTAGGTGTATCTTCTTTCTTCCAACAAGTTGTAAAAGGACTTGTAATCTTACTAGCTGTACTAATTGATCGTCGAAAAGAAGCGTAATGGAGGGGCAATTCATGAAAAAAGGGTTACTGATACTCGTTGCATGCATCATGGTAGTTACTGCTGGTTGTTCAATGGAACCACCAGATTGGGCAAAGGATTCTGGCGATAAAGGTCGAAATAAAACTATTAAAGTTGGATTTTCTGTTTCAACTTTAAATAATCCATTTTTCGTCACGTTGAAAAAAGGTGCAGAAAAGAAAGCAAAAGATAGTGGCATTGAATTAATTGCTGTTGATGCACAAAATGATGCAGCGAAGCAAACAAACGATGTTGAAGATTTAATTCAAAAAGGTGTCGATGTAGTTGTTATTAATCCAACCGACTCAGATGCTGTTGCTTCAGCGGTAAGTGCAGCCAATGCAGCCAATGTTCCTGTTATTACAGTAGACCGAGTTGCAAATTCAGGTAAAGTGGTTTCTCACATAGCTTCCAACAATGTAGAAGGTGGTCAAATGGCTAGTGATTACATTCGGGAATTAGTTGGTGAAGGAACAAATGTCGCTGAGTTAGAAGGAATCCCTGGATCGTCTGCTGCTCGTGAGCGTGGGAAAGGATTCCATAACGTAGCTGATAAGTCTTTAAAAGTAGTAGCAAAACAAGCAGCTGATTTCGATCGTGCAAAAGGATTATCCGTTATGGAAAATATTTTGCAAGCGAATAGCGATATAAAAGCAGTGTTTGCTCATAACGATGAAATGGCATTAGGTGCACTTGAGGCATTGAAATCTGCTGGTAAAACGGATGTAGTCGTTGTTGGGTTTGATGCAACGGACGATGCTGTAAAAGCGGTTAAAGATGGGCGCATGGCAGCAACAGTCGCTCAAAAACCGGAATTAATCGGAGAGAAGGCGATGGAAACAGCAAAAGAAATAACACAAGGTAAAAAAGTGGACAAATTTATTCCGATTGAATTAGAGCTTATTAAGAAAAAATAAATAAATATAAAATGAAAATTAGGAAGGAAGAATAACAAATGAAATTTTTTATTGATACAGCAAACATTAACGAAATTAAAGAGGCAAATGCATTAGGTGTAGTAGCTGGAGTAACGACAAATCCATCACTTGTAGCAAAAGAAGGCGTAGATTTCCATGAGCGTATTCGTGAAATTTGCAGCTTTATTGAAGGACCTGTAAGTGCAGAAGTAATTAGCTTAGAAGCTGATAAAATGATTGAAGAAGGAAAAGAGTTAGCAAAAATCGCTCCAAACGTTGTTGTAAAAGTTCCAATGACAACAGAAGGCTTAAAAGCAGTAAAAGCATTCTCAGATTTAGGAATTCGTACAAACGTTACATTAGTATTCTCAGCAGTTCAAGCATTACTTGCAGCTCGCGCTGGTGCGACATATGTTTCACCTTTCTTAGGTCGCCTAGATGATATCGGTCATAACGGTATGGACTTAATCCGTCAAATCGCAGAAATCTTTGCAATTCACGGCATTGAAACAGAAATCATTGCAGCATCTGTACGTCACAGCGTTCACGTAACAGAAGCAGCATTAAACGGTTCACATATTGCAACAATCCCAGCAAACGTAATTGCTTCATTAGTTAAGCATCCATTAACAGATCAAGGAATTGAGAAATTCTTAGCTGATTGGGAAAAAACACAAGAGAAATAATATGAAATCGAGAATCCTAGTTTAATTGACTAGGGTTCTTTTTTTATTTAAGGGAATTTTCATGCAATTTTGCATATTGTCTTTTAAATTTTTAATATAAGCTATTTAATATATACAAATCACTCTTTATTTTTTATATTTCGATATAAAGTGAAACTTTAATCAATGGGGGGGGTGTCCATCCCCCACTGATTATCAGCCCTCACCAATCGGGCGTTTACGGGCAATTATCTACCACCTAACTTCCTCGCATTCGCCGAATTTTGAGGTGGGAGTCTTACTGCCCGCAAATAGCGGGATAAAAAAATAGAGGGTCTGACCAGAAAACTGGAGGGCATGATTCTATAACAGAAGGTTTATCGTTTATAGAATTATGTCTTTTTTATATAAGGGAGGATAGCGGTTAGTTTATGTTCTATTATCAGAATTTTAAGATTTGTAAAAGGGGAGAAATACAATGAGAAGAAAAACACCATTTAAAGTGTTGTCGTCATTAGCAATTGCGACAATCATCGGATGCACATCTGTAATGAGTGCTCCGTTAGCATATGCAGAAACGCCAGCAAAAGAAAGTATGTCTACAACGCCAATTGATCATAATTTAATTCAAGAAGATCGTTTAGCGGAAGCGTTGAAAGAAAGAGGAACAATTAATCCAGCATCGTCTAAAGAAGAGGCAAAAAAGGCTGTAGAGCAATATATTGAAAAGAAACAAGGGGATCAGGTAAATAAAGAAATTCTTCCAGAGGATACGGCAAAAGAAGCATCTGATTTCGTGAAAAAGGTAAAAGAGAAAAAGATGGAAGAAAAGGAAAAAGTAAAGAAAGCTGAAAAAAATGTTAGCCCTGAGCAAAAGCCAGAGCCAAATAAAAAGCAATTAGATGGGAAAGTTCCAACCTCTAAAGCGGAACAAGCTCCATATAGTGGACCTGTCCGCAATGATAAAGTGTTAGTGTTACTCGTTGAATTTAGTGATTATAAACATAATAATATTGAGCAAACACCAGGTTATATGTATTCGAAAGATTTTAGTAGAGAACATTATCAAAAAATGCTATTTGGTAATGAACCTTACACATTATTTGATGGTTCGAAAGTAAAAACATTTAAACAATACTATGAAGAGCAGTCTGGTGGTAGTTATACGACAGACGGATATGTAACGGAGTGGCTAACTGTGCCAGGAAAAGCTGCTGATTACGGTGCTGATGGCAGTAGTGGTCATGATAATAAAGGACCAAAAGGCGCACGTGATTTAGTAAAGGAAGCTTTAAATGCAGCAGCTGAAAAGGGATTAGATTTATCTCAATTTGATCAATTTGACAGATATGATACAAATGGTGATGGTAATCAAAATGAATCCGACGGTGTAATTGATCATTTAATGGTAATTCATGCTGGTGTTGGTCAAGAAGCTGGTGGTGGTAAGTTAGGTGATGATGCAATTTGGTCACATCGTTCAAAATTAGCTACAGATCCAGTAGCGATTGAAGGGACAAAATCAAAGGTAGATTACTTTGGTGGAAAAGTAGCAGCGCATGATTACACAATTGAACCAGAAGACGGTGCAGTAGGTGTGTTTGCACATGAATTTGGACATGACCTTGGTTTACCAGATGAATATGATACGAAATACACAGGAAATGGATCTCCTGTTGAAGCTTGGTCATTAATGAGTGGTGGTAGTTGGACAGGAAAGATTGCAGGAACAGAGCCAACAAGTTTTTCACCACAAAATAAAGACTTTTTGCAAAAGAACATGGGTGGAAATTGGGCGAAAATTTTAGAAGTAGATTACGATAAAATTAAGCGTGGTGTAGGAATTCCTACATATATTGATCAAAGTGTTACGAAATCAAATCGTCCAGGTGTTGTACGTGTTAACTTACCAGATAAGAGTATTGAAACGATTAAACCTGGATTTGGAAAGCATGCATATTATAGTACAAGAGGCGATGATATGCATACGACATTAGAAACACCGTTCTTCGATTTAACGAAGGGAACAAATGCTAAGTTTGATTATAAAGCAAACTATGAATTAGAAGCAGAGTGTGATTTCATCGAAGTACATGCTGTAACTGAAGATGGAACGAAAACATTAATTGATAGACTAGGAGAAAAGATAGTACAAGATGATAAAGATACAACAGATGGGAAATGGATTGATAAATCATACGATTTAAGTCAATTTAAAGGGAAGAAAGTTAAACTACAATTCGACTATATTACAGATCCAGCTTTAACATATAAAGGTTTCGCAATGGATAATGTCAATGTAACAGTTGATGGACAAGTAGTATTTTCAGATGATGCAGAAGGACAATCGAAAATGAAGTTAACTGGATTCGTTGTTTCTGATGGGACAGAAAAGAAACCTCATTATTATTATCTAGAGTGGAGAAACTATGCTGGATCAGATAATGGATTAAAAGCGGGAAAAGGTCCGGTGTATAATACAGGTCTTGTCGTTTGGTATGCAGATGATAGTTTCAAAGATAACTGGGTTGGGGTGCATCCAGGTGAAGGCTTTCTTGGTGTTGTAGATTCTCATCCAGAAGCGATTGTTGGAAATTTAGGTGGGAAACCAGCATACGGTAATACTGGAATTCAAATTGCAGATGCTGCATTTTCGTTTGATCAAACACCTTCATGGAGTATGAATTCATTTACACGAGGACAGTTTAATTATACTGGATTACAAGGTGTTACAACGTTTGATGATTCAAAAGTATACAGTAATAAACAAATTGCTGATGCGGGACGAAAAGTTCCAAACCTTGGACTTAAATTCCAAGTTGTTGGACAAGCAGATGATAAGTCTGCAGGTGCTGTTTGGATTAGACGTTAATAAAATAAAAGCACATTCTTCATATGAAGAGTGTGCTTTTATATTTGTACATTAAGTTATTATTTTAGCTTGTGTAATACAACTGTTTATCTATGTGTAGTGTATCAAATTATGTGGGGAAAGGAAATATTTCCGAGGAAATTGTCGAAGTATCGTTGGTATTTATAAACTTTCTTTTTAAAAGAAGAGATGTAGCATTGCTTTTACAGTGCAATTTATTTACATTGTTATTTGGCTATACACAAAAGTAATATATTAGGCGAAAAAAGAGCTCTATTGGATAGAGCTCCTTTTTAATGACAGAAAGGAGTGAGTTATAAATGAAAGAAACAATTGCATGTCCACAATGTGAAGAGATTATTACTGCACAACATATTATCGATATCCCACATCCTTTTTCATTAAGGTGTCCGCATTGTAAGGTAAAGCTGAAAGAAATGAGGATAACACCATGCTTAATATTAGCGGCAATTTGTATTATCCCACTGTTTATTATTATTGGAGAGAGTATTAAAGAATTGCTAGGAAAACATTTTTCTATTGTAGATCATGTACCAACCGTACTTATTTTCTTCTTATTTTGTTATCCGTTGTATTATTTCTATGAAAAATATAATGCCATATTATTCATTAAATATGGTTTGTTGAAAGTTAAAAGTTGAATTGAATAGGAGATTATCATTATGTTGTGGAAAATTTATTTAGTAATTGTAGCGATATTAGCTATTACTTCGTTAGTAAGAGGGATGTTTCAAACACCGATTCAAAAGTTTGATTTTGTAGTGTCTATTATTACATGGATAGGACTATTTGGATTTGTTTTTGATGTACAAATATTGACGCCGATCGTTTGGCAATGCATCTTTGTGTTTAGCATCATTTGGACTTTAACTGCAGTTTTTGTTTTACGATTATATGAAGAGAAAGATGGGCCATTACCTTTTATATTTAAATTAATTGGCATTATCCCAACTTTTCCGTTATATTACGGATTATATCAATATGCATTTTAAAAAAGACAATGATGGAATTAACCCATCATTGTCTTTTTTACTTTGCTTCTTACATAAATCATTCCGGCAAATGTTAATAAGAATGCTGTTCCGATAACAAAGCTAGCGCTAGGAGATGCTCCGATTGCTCCGACTGTAAAGGAGCCAGCAACAACTCCTAACGAGAAGAATGCATAAAACAATCCGAATGCTTTCCCTCGGTTACCATCTGTCGTATTTTCAACAAGTAAAGCATTAATTGCTGGGAAGAGGATAGCGAATCCAATTCCATAAATCATCATAACGATAAAGAGCATGCCTTTTGTTGCAAATAATCCGAGTAAAGATAATGCTAGTGCCATTACTGCAATCCCGATTAGCATTAGTTTTGAACGATTAAATCGATCGTAAATGCGATTTGTTGGTAGTAAAAAGAAGAGGATAGCGGTAATTCCGAATACACTTAACATCATGCCTGTTGTAGATGCTTTAAGTGCTAACGCCTCAACTTTTACTGGTAACATATACGTGACAATTCCTTGTGAAAACATTAGTGTGAAAGCACCAATATATGCTTGTAATAATGGTTCAGATCTCAATAGTTCGATCATATCTTCTTTGTTCATCATTTGAGTTCTTGATGTATCTTTTCTTGATACGTTATTTGGTAAGAAGAATAGGGATACGATTGTACCAAGGACCATTAAAATAGAAATGGTAATGAACACCCACTCTATACCAGCTGTTGCTTTCATAATGCCACTAAAAGCAGGTCCTACGATTGCCGCTGTTCCAACGGCAGCACCAGATAGAGCCATTGCCTTACCTTGCTTTGCTGAATTTGTTTGCTTTGATAAAAATGTAAAGGCAGCAGGAATTAAAAATCCGTCACTAAAACCGTGCATAAAGCGCACAACTAATAGTTGTTCACCACTTTGAACAACGGTGTATAACAAGACTATGAAACTCGTAATTCCCATGCTTATATAAAGGATTTTTTTTGCACCAAATTTATCGACAGCGGCTCCAGCAATAATATTACCGATCATATTAGCGAATGAGTACATACCGACAACTAGCCCGATAACAAGAGGAGTTCCTCCAAGGCTTTGAGCGAAAGTACTCATAATAGGTAATTGTGAAAATGTATCTAAAAACGCTACGATAACAATAAAGTAAATAAAATATTTCAAGCGATATTCACCTCTCCTATGCTATTATGGCATAATGCTAATTTCAACTGCAATGAAATTAGCATTAACAGATGTGGAAAAAAGTACAAAGTGACAAAATATTGAACGTTATTTGTTAAAATTTAGTGGGAATGAGATTGTTTTTTTGAAATATATGGATAGAAGTATTATAATAGATTTGTAAACTTCACCAGGTTAAGTATATACATAGAGAGGGATGTTTAAAATGAAAGCATTACTTTGGCATAATCAACGTGATGTACGAGTAGAAGAAGTACCAGAACCAACTGTACGACCAGGAGCAGTGAAAATTAAAGTTAAATGGTGTGGTATCTGCGGGACAGACTTGCATGAATATTTAGCAGGACCAATTTTTATTCCAACAGAAGAGCATCCATTAACACATGTGAAAGCACCAGTTATTTTAGGTCATGAGTTTAGCGGTGAGGTAGTAGAAATCGGTGAAGGCGTTACATCTCATAAAGTGGGAGACCGCGTTGTTGTAGAACCAATTTATTCTTGTGGTAAATGTGAGGCTTGTAAACATGGACATTACAATGTTTGTGAACAACTTGTTTTCCACGGTCTTGGTGGAGATGGCGGTGGTTTCTCTGAATATACAGTAGTACCAGAAGGTATGGTTCATCATATTCCGGATGAAATGACGTATGAACAAGGTGCACTTGTAGAACCAGCAGCAGTAGCAGTTCATGCAGTACGTCAAAGTAAATTAAAAGAGGGTGAAGCTGTAGCAGTATTTGGTTGTGGTCCAATTGGCCTTCTTGTCATCCAAGCAGCTAAAGCAGCAGGAGCAACTCCTGTTATCGCAGTGGAACTTTCTAAAGAACGTCAAGAGCTAGCTAAATTAGCAGGTGCGGATTACGTATTAAATCCAGCAACTCAAGATGTACTAGCAGAAATTCGTAACTTAACAAATGGTTTAGGTGTAAATGTTAGCTTTGAAGTAACAGGTGTTGAAGTTGTACTTCGTCAAGCAATTGAAAGTACAAGCTTTGAAGGCCAAACTGTAATTGTTAGTGTGTGGGAAAAAGATGCGACAATTACTCCGAACAACCTTGTATTAAAAGAAAAAGAGGTTATCGGTATTCTTGGATACCGTCACATCTTCCCAGCTGTTATTAAATTAATTAGCTCTGGTCAAATTCAAGCAGAGAAATTAATTACGAAAAAAATCACAGTGGACCAAGTTGTTGAAGAAGGATTTGAAGCACTTGTAAAAGATAAAACACAAGTGAAAATTCTTGTTTCACCTAAATAATATAGAATAGTAAAAAGTAGCTCTTTTCTAGAAATAGAAGAGGGCTACTTTTTTTCTATACTGAAAGGTGATAGACTTTCCTTTGACTAAATGTACTTTTGTTTGGAAGGGGGAGTCCAGTGCTTTCATTTTTATTAACTTTGAAACGAATGCTAAGAGCCTGTTTACGAGCGTGGAACGATAAAGAATTTCAAGTGTTATTCGTATTAACAATTTTGACATTACTATCTGGTACAATCTTTTATAGCACAGTGGAGGGATTACGTCCTCTTGATGCTTTATATTTTAGCGTTGTGACGCTGACTACTGTTGGTGATGGGCAATTTAGTCCTCAAACTGACTTTGGGAAAATGTTTACAATATTATACATATTTATAGGGATCGGATTAGTGTTTGGATTTATACATAAGCTGGCAGTTAACGTGCAATTGCCAAGTATACTATCGAAGAGAAAAAAAGAGTAAGGCGGTTAATCGCTTTACTCTTTTTTTACATTAATTTAGACAAGTATTTGCAGTAGCTTAACAATACTTTATTAAAATGTAAGTGTATTCATTCATTACGTTCACTATGTATAAAGTTATAGTAATATGAACATTTGCATATTTTAATTTATTGATAGAAATTTTGTGAAAGGTGGGATATTCTAGTCATAGGTTAACCGGAAGACATCATAGGATCCTAACAAAATATGAACAATAATTCAATTATAAAATGGAGGATTTCAGATGAAAAAGAAAGTTCTTGCTTTAGCAGCAGCTATTACGTTAGTAGCGCCATTACAAAGCGTTGCGTTTGCTCATGAAAACGATGGAGGACAGAGAGTTGGAGTTATTCCACGCTGGTCTGCTGAAGATAAACATAAAGAAGGTGTAAACTCTCATTTATGGATTGTAAACCGTGCAATGGATATTATGTCTCGTAATACGACACTTGTAAAACAAGATCAAGTTGCACTATTAAATGAATGGCGTACGGAGTTAGAGAACGGTATTTATGCTGCTGACTATGAAAATCCTTATTATGATAATAGCACATTTGCTTCACACTTCTATGACCCAGACAATGGGAAGACTTATATTCCATTTGCAAAGCAGGCAAAGGAAACAGGTGCTAAATATTTCAAACTAGCTGGTGAGTCATACAAAAATAAAGATATGAAACAAGCATTCTTCTATTTAGGATTATCTCTTCATTATTTAGGAGATGTAAATCAACCGATGCATGCGGCAAACTTTACAAATCTTTCGTATCCACAAGGATTCCATTCTAAATATGAAAACTTTGTAGATACGATAAAAGATAATTATAAAGTAACGGATGGAGATGGATATTGGAACTGGAAAGGTACAAATCCAGAAGATTGGATTCACGGAGCGGCAGTAGCTGCGAAACAAGATTACTCTGGTATTGTAAATGATAATACGACAGATTGGTTCGTAAAAGCAGCTGTATCACAAGACTACGCAGATAAATGGCGCGCTGAAGTTACACCAATGACAGGTAAGCGTTTAATGGATGCACAACGTGTTACTGCTGGATACATCCAGCTTTGGTTTGATACGTACGGAAATCGTTAAGTATTTGAAAAAGGTCAAATCTCAGAATAGAGTATTTGGCCTTTTTATCACTATACAGTACATGGAGGTATGAAACGTGAAAGGTAAATTGCTAAAAGGCGCACTCAGTTTTGGGATTGGTTTAGGAGCTTTATATAGCGGATCTTCGGCTCAAGCAGAAACGTCTGTAAATCAAAATAATACATTAAAAGTGATGACGCATAATGTGTACATGCTATCAACAAACTTATATCCGAACTGGGGACAAAATGAGCGTGCTGATTTAATTGGAGCGGCAGATTATATAAAGAATCAGGACGTTGTTATATTAAATGAAGTGTTTGATAATAGTGCCTCAGATCGTTTGTTAGGAAATTTGAAGAGAGAATATCCAAATCAAACGGCGGTATTAGGTCGTAGTAGTGGAAATGAATGGGATAAAACATTAGGGAACTATTCATCTTCGACTCCTGAAGATGGGGGTGTTGCGATCGTGAGTAAATGGCCAATCGTTGAAAAGATTCAATATGTATTTGAAAAAGGATGCGGACCAGATAACTTATCAAATAAAGGATTTGTATACACAAAAATTAAGAAAAATGATAGTTTCGTTCATGTAATTGGGACGCATTTACAGGCTGAAGATAGTATGTGCGGAAAAACTTCACCTGCATCTGTACGTACGAAACAGCTACAAGAAATGCAAGAGTTTATTCAAAATAAAAATATACCAAATAACGAGTATGTGTTAATTGGTGGGGATATGAACGTGAATAAAATAAATGCTGAGAATAATAGTGATTCAGAGTATGCATCCATGTTTAAAACATTACATGCTTCTATTCCATCTTATACTGGACATACAGCGACTTGGGATGCGACGACAAACAGTATTGCAAAATACAATTTCCCCGATAGCCCGGCTGAGTATTTAGATTATATTATTGCAAGTAAGGATCATGCGAATCCATCGTATATAGAAAATAAAGTGTTACAGCCGAAATCTCCACAATGGACTGTTACATCATGGCTCAAAAAATATACGTATAATGATTACTCTGATCATTATCCAGTAGAGGCAACTATTTCTATGAAGTAGGCCTAAAAAAGTTTCTTCTTAATATGAAGAAACTTTTTTATTTTATAAGAGGAAATTTAAACTTTCTTTCCAATATGTATAAGACATATAGAGAAGAGGAGCGAAAAATGTGGATCGAGGAATTTTTAAAGAAGTTCCATTACCGTGTGCATTTTTGGATGAAGTGGCTTTAGATAGAAATATTCAATCGATTATAGAGTTAAGTGGAAATAAGAAGATTCGTATAGCAAGTAAATCGTTACGTTCTGTTCCGATTATGCAAAAGATTTTAGCTGCAAGTGATCGATTTCAAGGGATTATGTGTTTTTCACCTAGAGAGGTTTTGTTTTTAATTGAACAAGGGTTTAATGATTTATTGCTCGGATATCCTGCTTATGATGAAAGGGCTTTATATGAAATTAGTTTGCTAACAAAGCAAGGACACATCATAACTTGTATGGTGGATTGTGAAGACCATATTGTTTATTTAGAAAAAATTGCTGAGAAGTCTAAAGGCTGTTTTCGTGTTTGTTTAGATATTGATATGAGTAGTCGTTTTTTTCAATTTCATTTTGGTGTAAAAAGATCTTCGGTAAAAGATGTACAGGGCGCTTTGAAAATAGTAGAAAAGGTGAAGGGTTCATCATATTTAATACTAGATGGTGTAATGGGATACGAAGCTCAAATTGCCGGGGTGGGGGATCATATACCGAATCAATGGATAAAAAGTAAAGTGATTTCGTATTTAAAAAAGAAATCAGTGTTAGAGATTAACGAAAGAAGAGGGAATATCGTAAAAGAAATACACAACCTGGGCATTGAACTAAGATTTGTAAATGGGGGTGGAACGGGAAGTATAAAAACAACCGTTCAAGATAAATCAGTGACAGAGATTACTGTAGGATCCGCTTTTTACTCTCCTAAACTATTTGATTATTATAAAGAAGTAAAATTTCAGCCAGCTGCCGGATTTGCTTTACCAGTTGTGCGTAAACCAGCTCCGTTTATTTATACTTGCCTAGGTGGTGGATATATTGCATCAGGTGCAGTTGGTAAAGATAAAGAGCCTGAGGTTTGGAGACCAAATGGTGCAAAACTATTAGCTTTAGAGGGTGCTGGTGAAGTACAAACGCCAATTTTTTATAACGGTGAGGAACGAGTGAATATAGGAGATTCTATCTTGTTTCGCCATAGTAAAGCTGGAGAGTTATGTGAGCGTTTTCCGGTTTTGTATCGCATTAAACAAGGGGGAATTGTTGGAGAGTATTCAACATATCGGGGGGATGGACAATGCTTTCTATAAAGGGACAAAAATGGAGAAATTGGACAGGGAATGTAGAAGGAACGCCGCATTATACGATGTATCCAGAAAGTATACGAGATGTAGTAGAAGTTGTCGGGCTTGCACGAAAAAGAGGGAAGAAAATTCGTGTTGTTGGTTCAGGGCATTCTTTTACACCTCTTGTGCAAACGGAGGGAATTTTGGTTTCTTTAGATGAATTGAATGGCATTGCGAATATTGATGCAGAGAAGATGACTGTTGAAGTGTGGGCAGGAACAAAGTTACATGACTTAGGGAAGTTACTTGAGGAAAAAGGTTATGCGCAAGAAAATTTAGGGGATATTGATTCGCAATCTATTGCAGGAGCGATTAGTACGGGGACTCATGGGACGGGTGTTACATTTGGGAGTTTATCAACACAAGTTATAGAGATTACGGCAGTTTTATCTACAGGCGAGAGTATAGTTTGTTCAGAAACCAAGAACGTCGAATATTGGAGAGCATTTCAGTTATCGCTTGGAATGCTAGGTATCATTGTAAAGATCAAATTGAAGGTTATCCCAGCGTATTCGCTTGTTTATGGAAGTGAAAAACAAGCATTATCTACTGTAATGAACAAACTAGAAGAATATAAGAAGAATCGTCATTTTGAATTTTTCGTTTTTCCTTATTCAGATGAAGTGCAAGTGAAATTTACAAACGAAACAACGAGTAAAGAAAGTGATTTAAAATGGCATAAACTAAAGGTGGAGTTACTGGAAAATAGGATGTTCTCTTTATTATCTAAAGGGTGTAAATGGTTTCCTTCTATAAGTAAGGGAGTAAGTCGATTATCAGCTAAGGCTGTACCGAACACGAAAATAATTGGCGCAAGCTATGAAGTGTTCGCTACATCACGTACAGTTCCATTTTATGAAATGGAGTATAGTGTTCCTTCAAAGTATATGAGGACTGTTGTAGAAGAGATTTCAAATCTTATTGAAAAGAAAAAGTATAAGGTACACTTCCCGATTGAATGCCGTTATGTGAAAGGTGATGATATATGGCTCAGTCCAGCGTACGGAAGAGATTCAGCGTATATTGCTGTTCATATGTATAAAGGTATGACGTATGCTGCTTATTTTGGTGAAGTGGAGAAAATTTTTCTAAAGTATGAAGGTCGCCCGCATTGGGGGAAAATGCATACGTTAACGTACGAGAAATTACAAAATATATATCCAGAACTATATTCGTTTCTAAAGGTGAGGAAGTCATTAGATGAAACAGGAATGTTTTTAAACCCTTACACTGAAAAATTATTTACGATTATGAAAAAAAGCTGACAAAGTATTATTTGTCAGCTTTTTTTAGTATAATCGCATTTCTTGTTTGACTAATGTGCTCGTAAAATAGTAACTTATCACGGCTAAATATGTGTAATAAAACATGAATAATAAATAGACCGTTAATTCCAAATTGGAATAACAGTATAACTAGTAATACTAAAGGCTCTGTATGATTTAAGATAGAGCTACTAGAAAGAATATAATTGATTCCACCTAAAATGAAATAGAATATACCGTAACGAATGAATAATTCTTTTAGTGTAATACGCTCTGCTTGTCCTTTAATGTAAATACGAAGCAACGCTTTCCCTATTGTTCTTCCATTTGTAAAGTATGGGATGATAATAAAGTAAATTAAGATTGAACATGCAATGAAAAGGAGTTCGTATACATTTGTATAAGATTGGATGTTAGAAATAAATAGTGAGTTTCCTTTGTTTTTAATAAAAGGTACAACGATAGATAAGAAAATCCAATCAATTTGCATAGCGATGAGACGACGAACGAATCCGACTGGTTTCGTTTCCAAATCAATATGACTATCTAATTCGCTTGTTTTTGGCAGGAAGTACGTAAATATTGGTGCAATGATAAAACCGATTACGCCGCCTAGTGTGTTTAAAAACAGATCGTCGATATCGAATAAGCGATATGCACAATTATAAATACCATATAATCCAGTTACTTGTGTTAATTCAAAGAACAGTGAAAGGCAAAAAGAAATGCACACTGTTTGGAAGAAACTACGTCGGAAATAATAACGTAAGTAAATACCGAATGGAACGGTTAGTAGAACGTTAAAAGCGACTTGTAAAAACGCAGATTCCTTTAATAAATAGAAATAGGTAGCTGGCTTCGTCAAAATTGCCGATGTATGATTACTAATCTCTTGTACGAAATAAAATGGCGAGAGTTGCATATGCTGTGTATTAGCCGGTTGTAGGCTACATGTGTCATATGTTTGTGGCAAAGGTAAAATAACAAGAAAATAGGCATTTAATAAATAGAGTAATAATGAATATAAAATAAATGAACGCCATTTATTTAAATAACCGTATTTTCGATAATTAAATATTAAAAAAGGGATTAAGAGAAACATTGCTAAAATAGGAAATAAAATAAATGCTGTTTTTACTGGAAATAAATATGCAGTCAAAATGAAGCTCCTTTCAATAAAAATTCGTTTATCATTATAGCGCTAAAAAGAGTATAAAACAAAGTTAAAATATTTCGAAATAGAAAGAATTACAAATTTTATCGAAATTAAGTTATATTAAATTTAATATAAGGATATTGTGATTATATAAGTTGAGAGAGGGTACTAGATATGCAATATGAGCTTTTTTCAGTAAGCGGGGGTCATATTACGACTTTTGAAAGCGCATGGCGTTTTCAAGAGGGGGAACAGGTTTTTGTCCATGATGATAACAAAAAGCGAAACTTTATTATTATTCGCTTAACACATGATGTATTTCAAAATAATAAACATGTTATTCGCCTGTATTGTCAGGAAAAGAAAGTTTATGCATAAGGAAAAATCTCTTACTGTATGAGGGCAGTAAGAGGTTTTTTATTTCATATAGGTAGCATTGGATTTGGAAGAAAGGATGTAATGTTGCATTTGGTGTTTCCACGTTTCACCGCTCTTTCTTTTTGAAATCCACTCATGATAATATTGTTGTGTTTTCCATAACATACGAACCATATATTCAGCGCCATCATCTGTACGATGCATGTGCGAAAATTCTATGTTAATAAAACCTTGTGTGCCAGACGATGGATAATGCTGTCTAAGCGAATGAAATATTTCATTTTCATAGCCATATTTAATATGAATAAGTTTAGTAACAATAAACATGCGAACACCTCTTTTTTCGATAGTAGTAAAAAAATAGGATAGAAGAGAGAAGTTTTCCCACGTAAAATCCCGGTTGGTGAGGGCTAAATAAAGTTTCATTTTATTTTTTTATAAATGCGAGAAAAAGTAATGATAACGATTAATATCATACTATTCAGAAAATTTAAAGTAAATAATAAAATGTATTTGGAATTGAAATATAAAAAAGCAGGTCATTCTATTTAAATAGAATGACCTGCTTTAAAGAGTGTTAATTATCATTTTATCCCGCTATTTGTGGGCAGTAAAACTCCCACCCAAAAATTCGGCCGGAGCAAAGAAGTTAGGTGGGAGCCCTGCTGCCCGTAAACGCCCGATGGGTGAGGGCTAATAATCAGTGGGGGATGAACAAAACCCCCACTGATTAAAGTTTCACTTTATAAGAAAATGATAGTTAGCACACCTACGATAATACAGTAGAAAGAGAAATATTTTAAATTTCCTTTTGCCATAATGTTCATAAACCATTTTAATGAAATATATGTCATGACAAATGTTGCGATGAAAGCAACAATATAAGGTACAAGTAATGTATCTAAATTTGGATCGTTTGCAATGTCTGTAATACTTAACAATAAACCACCTAAGCTAACAGGAATGTATAGTAAGAAGGAGAAGCGAAGAGCTGTTTCTTGCTTCATACCAAGTAACATTGCCGCTACGATTGTAGCACCTGATCTGCTTATACCAGGAATTAGTGCGCAAGCTTGTGTTAGACCAATAATGATTGCATCTTTCATAGAAAGGTCGCCATCATTTTTACGTCCACGTAAGTTTCGAATAATCCAAAGGCCGATAGCAGTAATTAGAAGGGAAATCCCAACCATTTTAACACCTTTTAAATAGTGGTCGATATAATCTTTAAATAAAACTCCAATTACACCTGCTGGAATGGTTGCAATAACAAGGTAAATAATGAAGAAGAAATCTGATTTTGCATCTTCTGCTCTTGTGAATATATAAGATAGACCATTCTTTGTTAGACGAATTAAGTCATTTCTATAAATAAGTAATACAGCTAATAATGAAGCTGAATTAACAAGTAGCTCAAAGCTAAACCCTTCTATTTTTAGTCCTAGCAAATGTTGTGCTAAAACGAGGTGACCACTTGAAGAAATCGGAATTGGTTCTGTTAGTCCTTGGAACAGACCAAGAATTAAGTATTTTAAAATGTAGTAAAATTGTTCCATAACATCCTCCTTGTTAATTAGTCTAAAGAAACAACTTTTCCATTATAACAAAGATATAGATGAATATTGTGAAGGAATAAATATTCGAAATATAATAAAAACCCCTTATAGCGATATAAGGGGCTTTTATTGTTAATGAGAAGATACTGTTTCTTGAAGACCTTTAGTCAATTGAACATCGACTTTTTCAGCATCATGAATATGGTTCATAATAGTAGTATTTAATTTTTGGAACATTTGTTGAGTGTTTGCAAATTCTCTTAATATATCATCATTACAAGATTTTTGGTTTTCAATTGCTTGAATAACGTTTGTAGCACCATTTTGTAACGTTTGAATCATGATTAAAATATTTTCGATTCTAGCGTTTGTATCGGCACTCATTTCTACACCTTCATCGACCAAATGTAAATTATCTTTTGTGTTTTCGTATGCTTTTTCAATTTCTTCTTGAATTTTTTTCGTTAAGTTGCCGATATTTTTTGTACTCTCTGCCGTACTTTCTGCTAGTTTTCTTACTTCATTGGCAACAACCGCAAACCCTTTACCGTGCTCTCCAGCACGCGCAGCTTCAATACTTGCATTTAACGCAAGTAAATTTGTTTGTGCTGCAATGTTTTGAATGACTTCTACAATTTGCTCGATTTCTTTTGAGCGTTCACTTAAATGATTCATACTATTAGACGTGCGCTGAGATTGTTCACCTAATTTATTAATTACAATAAGTAAACGGTGAACAGATTCTTTTCCTTCATTAGAGCAGTCAATAATCTCTGCAATAGACTGAATTAAGCTTTGTTCTTTTTGTAACATTTCACTATTTAATTCATTAGAATTTGTCGTACGTGTTGAAACATTTTCAAAACATGAGTTTAATTGTTGAATTAAATTTTGGAGTGTATGGTGCTGGTTATTTACAAGTTGATGCTCTTGAACGACGTTCTGCACACGGTCATGGATAGAAGAAATCATATTTTGTTTTTCAATATCTTTTTGTTTTAATTCTGCCTCTAATTCTTTTATACGATCTTCTAATTGATCAATTTTATGTTGGAGTGATTTCTTTTGAGTAAACATGTATTTATTTCAACCGCCTTTGGAAGTTATATTTTCTCTATATTTGGATTTTAGCATCTTTTATAATTTTTAAATATAGGAATTGTTAAATATTTAAGAATCTATTACATTTTATTTATAATTCCCTATTTTTTGTCATGAAAAATAAACTGTATTTAATAGTATTGTAAACAAACTGTAAAATAAATCATGTATAACTGTATAAGAAGGGAGTCGGATTATGAACTATTTTAAGCGAATCAGTAGTCTATTATTAGCAGGAATTATTGTTCTTTCTAGTACAGTCGCTGTAAAAGCAGAGTCAAACGACGAAAAACTTAACAACATGCAACAGCAATTGCAGCAAAACGATGCAGATATGCAGAAGAAAGAGCAAGAGAAGCAAGCTGTTAGTAAAGAAATTCAAGGTATCGAAAACGAACTACATAATTTAAATAATACAATTGCAAAAAATAAAGAGGATCAAGCTGCTATTCAACGTAAAATCGATGAAACACATAAGCAGATTGAACAAAAAAAGAATGAAATTGTCGTTTTAGAGGATAAAGTCCTTGCTCGTAAGGATATTATGAGAAAACGTATGGTTTCTGTTCAAAACAGTTCAAATACAAGTTTAGTAGTAGAAGTTGTTGTAGAATCAAAAAACTTTGCAGATTTCATACAACGTATGAACGCAGTTACTACTATTCTAGAAGCAGATAAAGAAATTTTACGTCTACAAGAACAAGATCTTCGTCAAATTGAAGAAGATAAAAAAGAGATTGATGAAAAAGAAGCATCTTTAGTAGTAGATAAACAAAAATTAGCAAAAGCGCAAACTGATTTGCAAGATAACTTGAAAAAACGTCAAGATAACTTACAAACAGTTCAAGCTAAATATAATCAGGTTGCAAGCCAACTTAATTTAGCAGCAGAAGAAAAAGCAAGAGTTGAAGCAAATATGAAAGCAGTACAGGAAACAATTGCTCGTGAACAAGAAGCAGCAAGAATTGCAGCGGAAGAGCGCGCAAAAGCTGAAGCAGCTGCAAAGGCTGAGCAAGAAGAGTTAGCAAAAGCGAAGGCAGCAGCAGCTAAGCAAAAAGAAGAACAGGCAGCTAAGCCGGCAGAGCCTGTAGCAAAAAATACAGCACCAGAATCTAAGCCAGACACGAAACCAGCTCAAGGTGGAAAAGAATTTTATGTAACAGCAACTGCTTATACAGCTGATCCATCTGAAAATGGCTATAAACCGGGTGAAACTGTAAAGTCTAAGTTAGGACATAATTTGACTGCAAATCCAAACATGAAACTAATTGCTGTAGATCCAGCTGTGATTCCATTAGGTTCTACTGTGTATGTGGAAAATTATGGGATGGCAATTGCTGGAGATACTGGTAGTGCGATTAAAGGTCATATAATTGATTTATTAATGCCAGATTCAGCTACAGCTAATAATTGGGGCAGAAGAAGTGTTAAAGTTACAATTTTAAACTAACACGTAATCCAACTTTACAATACGTAAAGTTGGTTTTTTTTGTAAAAATAATGTTAAGTTGGGTTTACATTTTGTTAAGTTTAGCATACAATAAAGGTGAGAGGTGGTAAATTTGACCATTTTAAACAGAGTGAAGGAATTAAGAGCTCGCTTTAATTTTACGCAAAGTGTATTAGCAGAAAAGGTTGGGGTGACGAGACAAACAATCGCAGCAATTGAAAAAGGGGATTATGTTCCTTCATTGTTACTAGCGTTAACGATTTGTGATGTGTTCGAGTTAAAGATGGAAGATGTGTTTCTTTTAAATAAGGAGGGGGAAGAGGATGAATAGAATTGGTTTTTCTTATATCATAAATGTACTCTATACTGCGTTAGCATGCTGGACATTTGTTGAATTTTATAGTGTTACTACAGAGCTAGCAGATATAATTAAAAATGAGAAGTTCCCATTTGAAGTGTGGTTTAATGGAGTGCCATTCATTTTATTATTTATTGGAGCTATTATAGTTACAATTTTTTATAGAATTCAAAAGAAAAAATATAAAAATTTATCTTTTTGGATGTATCCATTATTATTTCCACTAGAAGATGAACGTGAAAAAGCGATTACGGAGAAAGCTTGTCGAACAACTTTTGTTTCGTTATGGTATGTGTTACCTTGTGCAGTAGGATTTTTAACTTTTTCGCCTATTATTAATGAATATCTTCCTGGATACCCACTGTATATTCTATTTTCTATTTTCTTTATTCAAATGACAGTATTCCACGTATCACTATACAGAAATAAATTAGCTTAAAAAGAAACCTTCTTGCACCAGCAAGAAGGTTTCTTTCAGCTTTTACTTGTACATATAGCAATATTATTTTATCATTTTATATAGAGTAAGATTTTGTAAGGGAAAGGAATTGTATATGAATAAGCAAAGAATTTATAGTATAGTAGCAATCCTTCTATTTGTTGTAGGTGGTGTATTAATCGGAAAGCCATTTTATGATGGATATCAGGCTGAAAAGAAACAGACTGAAAATGTACAGGCTGTTCAAAAGATGGATTATGAAGAGCATGAGACGGAATTTGTAGATGCTTCCAAAATTAATCAACCAGACTTGGCAGAAGTAGCGGATGCATCATTAGATAAAAAGCAAGTAATCGGTCGTATTTCGATTCCAAGTGTGTCAGTAGAACTTCCTGTTTTAAAAGCTTCTACTGAAAAAAACCTATTATCAGGTGCAGCGACAGTAAAAGAAAACCAAGTTATGGGAAAAGGGAATTACGCACTAGCAGGACATAACATGTCTAAAAAAGGTGTTTTATTTAGTGATATATCCTCTTTGAAAAAAGGCGATAAAATTTATTTGTATGACAATGAAAATGAATATGAGTATGCGGTTACTGGTGTATCTGAAGTAACTCCTGATAAATGGGAAGTTGTAGAGGATCATGGGAAAGATGAAATAACGCTTATTACATGTGTATCTGTGAAGGATAATTCTAAGCGTTATGTTGTTGCTGGTGATTTAGTAGGAACGAAGGCGAAGAAGTAAAAAAAGAAGGTGAACTCTTTAAAGAGTTCACCTTCTTTTTTTACTAATATTGAGAAATAATAGAATATTTTAGTTGGTATTTAAGTATTTTTCTATTTATGTATAATGAAGTTAGAATTCTAGATTTTGGGAGGAACAAGAGTGAGACAACAGGTGAAGAAACTTCTTTTAACAACAAGTGTAGCGTTATTGGTAGCTCCAATTTCTGCTTATGCGCATCCAGGACGTACAGATGCTAATGGTGGACATACGTGTCGTACAAACTGTGAAAAATGGGGATTACAGTACGGGGAATATCATTATCACAATAAACCAGCTTCTAGTAGCGGTGCAACGAATCCAGCTCCTAGCCAAAATAATAATGGTGCTGTAGAAGCTGAAAGGCAAGCAGAAACACATGAGGCTGAAAAACAACGTGTTGCAGAAGCACAGCGTAAGGCGGAGGCAGAGAAACAAAGAGCTGCCGAAGAACAACGTAAAGCTGAAGAAGAGAGACAACGTGTAGCCGAAGAGCAAAGAAAAGCAGAAGAGGCACGTAAGCAAGAGGAAGCCCAGCGCCAAGCTGACATGGAAAAAGGACAGCTTGAAGGTCAAAAAAGTGGAGAGACAGATTTTAAAGCAGGGAAAAATAATGTGGAAGGGTATTTAACTGGAAAATCTGATACATATAAACAAGCATTTACAACTGCGTATGCTGCGGCATGGTCTTTAGAAGAACAGAAAAAAGCACATTTTGAAAAAGGTAAAGATCAAGGGTTAGCACAAGAGGCAATGGACGATAGTCAAATTACTCCTGAGTTTAAGGGGAACTTTGCAGAAGGTTTCCAAGTAGGTAATAAAGAGAGAACCGAAAAGATTGAAAAAGAACAAGCGGAACTTGGTGAAAAGGCTGGTAAAGCATTAGCTGAAAAGAAACCTGGAAATACCGAAAAGGATACATATGTGAAAGCATATGAAACTGCGTATGAAAAGGGATATAAGTCTGCTAAAAAGGCAGCGGAAAAAGCTGGATATACATATGCATTTGAAAACTACGACTTAAAAGTTCCTGCTAAGTATGAAAAGAATGAAACATTAAAGAAATGGTTTACTGAAGGATTTAAATCAAATAAAAAGGCAGCGGAAATTCGAGAAGAAGGATATAAAAAAGGAGACAGCTGGCTTTCGTTCTTCTATAAGAGTTTCGTGCCAAGTGAATATAAAGAACATAAAGGCTTGTATGAACAAGCAATAGAAAAGGGAAAGAAAGCGTAAAAAAAGATGAGGAAAATTCCTCATCTTTTTTTAATCCATCCATTTCACTAATTTCTTAGAAATTGATAATAAAACACAACCTAAAACGATCGCCACAGCGCCAATAACTGTGAATACTTCAGCATATCCAAGTGAAGTTGTGAAGCTTGCAAGCTGTCCGCCTAAAATATTAGCAATACCTGAGCTTGCTAACCATACGCCCATTAATAAAGAGGCTAGTTTTACTGGAGCGAGAGCACTAACCATTGATAGCCCGACAGGTGATAAGAATAGCTCACCTAACGTATGGAAAAGATACGTAAAGACGATAAATAGTAAGTTTGCTTTTTCTGTAATGTTATGTTCGTCACTGCCTGTTTTTAATGTAGCGATAACAAGAACAATATAACCGATACCGAGTAAGATCATACCAAGTCCCATTTTTGTTGGGATTTTCATGTCACCATTTTTTCTAGTTGCCAGTTTCGCCCATAATGCTGAAATGGCTGGTGCAAATAAAATAATAAATAACGGATTGACCGATTGGAACCAAGACGTTGGTACTTCCCATCCGAATACGGAGCGGTCAACGAATTTATTTGTATATAATGTTAACGAACTACCAGCTTGTTCAAAGCCAGCCCAGAAGAAGACAACGAAGCACGTTAAAATGACGATAACTGCTGTATGTTGTTTTTCTTTTTTTGTTAATGGTGTATTTCCTACTGTTGGTTGTCCATCTGTTGTTTGTAAATCGCGGGTTGGTTTTTTACCAATATCACCAAGGAAGCGATTAGATAGTGTTGTAAATAAAATTTGTCCAATGATCATTCCGATTGAAGCGGCTAAGAAGCCGTAACGGAATCCGAAATGAACAACGCCATCTACTGTTGTTTTGAATAAATTTTCTGATAAAAATCCGCAAACGAGTGGAGCTAAAAACGAGCCAACGTTAATACCCATATAGAAAATTGTAAATGCACTATCACGCTTTGGATCGTGCTCTTCGTATAATTCTCCAACAAGTGTAGAGATATTCGGTTTGAAGAATCCATTACCGATAATAATAAGCGCTAATCCGAGGTATAGGCCGACTTGGTTTTGCAAGGCAAATAGTGTAAGGTTACCAATTGCCATCGTTATACCACCAATTGTGATGGCTTTTCGTTTACCTAGAAAACGGTCTGTTAAGTATCCACCGATTAATGGTGTGAAATAACAAGCACCAGTATAAAATCCGTAAATAGAGAGTGCCCACGCTGGACTAAACCCAAGACCACCGCTTACTAAAGCTGTCGTTAAATATAATGTTAATAATCCTCGTAATCCATAGTAACTAAATCTTTCCCACATTTCTGTAAAGAAGAGTAAGTATAAACCTGGAGGATGTTTCTTTTTTCTTTGTTGTTCTCTTTCTAGTTGTATCGCTGATTCCATAATATTTTCCTCCTGACACAAGCAAAAAACAAAGTTAATAGTTTTGTATGATTAATATTTTACTTTATTAACTATTATAAGTCAATAAAGGTTGATTTTTCAGAAGAAATTTGAAAAGGGAAATAGCTATAGAATGGGTGTTTCTTTTGTGATAGACTATGGACTATGTTTTCTTTGTAAGGAAGCGGATTACCGCATTTTTTATGTGTGGAATTGATTTCATGAGAGGTGAAATTGAAGAAGGAGTTTTAAACCTTAATCGAAAAAGTAAGCAATCATAGATATATGTATTACAATGTAATTATGAAACAGCAGTATATGTCGAAAGTATTTTTTGGAATGATTCATAGGTCTATTGAAATATTGAAAAGATAGGATGATCAAGGTATTTTAACTGCTTATCGAAATTAAAAAGATACATGAAAAACGATCTCCACAAGAAGCACTTGTTCAAGATTTGCTATCTATCATTCATGTATGTAGTCGTAGGATATATGGATTGAGAAAATACAAAGAATGTCGGAGGATAAAGAGATATGAGAAGAGCATATTTTATAGAGATAAAACCGACAAGTGAGCAAATAGCTAAGATCAATCAAACGATTGGAGTGTGCAGATATATTTACAATCTGTATCTCTCTAAAAACAAAGAGATATATGAATCCGAGGGGAAATTTCTTAGTGGTTATGACTTTTCTAAATGGCTAAACAACATCCATACAAAAGAGTGTGACCAGTGGATTAAAGAAGTGTCGAGTAAAGCTGTAAAACAAGCCATTATGAATGGAGATAAAGCTTTTAAAAGATTTTTTCGGGGCTTATCTGGATTTCCACGCTATAAGAAAAAGAAAAATGAAGATGTCAAATGTTATTTCCCTAAAAACAACAAAACAGATTGGACAGTAGAAAGACATCGAGTAAAAGTCCCAACGATTGGTTGGATGAGGTTAAAAGAATATGGGTATATCCCCAAAACCGTGATTGTAAAAAGTGGAACGATAAGTAAAAGAGCAGGAAGATATTTTGTATCTGTGCTTTGCGAATTAGAAGAAACAAAAACGAAGCTAACACTCAATCAAATAGGTGTAGGGATTGATTTAGGAGTGAAGGATTTCGCTATACGTAGCGATGGTATCATTCATAAAAACATTAATAAAACAATGCAAGTAAAAAAGATAGAAAAACGCTTAAAACGTGAGCAACGTTCTTTATCGCGTAAATTTGAAAATAAAAAAAAGAGAGGTGAACAATCTGTTACTAACAAAAGAGCAAATATAGATAAAAATATTCTTAGGGTGCAAAAACTACATGCCAGGCTAGCAAATATTCGATTAGCGTATGTAAAGTCTATTGTAAATGATGTGGTGAAAACCAAGCCAATGTTTATTACAGTAGAAGATTTGAATGTAAAAGGTATGATGAAGAACAAACATCTATCTAAAGCAGTTGCTAAGCAATGCTTTTATACATTTAAAACATGGTTATTGGCGAAATGTGAGGAATATGGAATTGAACTACGTCAAGTAGGCAGGTTCTATCCATCGTCAAAGCTATGTTCATGTTGTGGTCAAAAGAAAACGAATGTAAAGCTTTCTGACCGAGTATATACATGTGAATGTGGCAATGTAATGGATAGAGATTGGAACGCGTCAATCAACCTTTTACAAGCAAAAAAATATACAATACTAACGTAAATAGATTGTATATATGTACGGTGGGCTACATCGGAATTTACGCCTGTGGAGTGTCACAGCAAACTGCAGTAGCGAGTTAGTGGCGAGGCAGGACACATAGAAGCAGGAATACTCTAAGAATGTACATTTTTCTATATTTTTAGTAGCAGAAAGAAATGAAATTGTTACAGAAAAAAGAAATTTTGCTTATTAGTCTTATGTTATTCTCTATGTTCTTTGGAGCAGGTAATCTTATATTTCCACCTTTCCTTGGATACGAAGCGGGAGAGCATGTGTGGATTGCATTGCTAGGTTTTATTATGTCAGCAACAGGGCTTCCGATATTAGGTGTTATCGCTATTGCGAAAGCAGGGAGCTTTCAAACGTTAGCGGGCAGGGTTCATTCTTCGTTTGCAATTATTTTTCCGTGTATTGTGTACTTATTTATTGGACCAGGTCTTGGTATACCACGTGCAGGAGGTTTAGCTTTTGAAATGGGACCAGGTCAGTTGTTCCCAGAAGCGGGTAGCGTAGTTTTGTTATTGTACACGGCTATTTTCTTTAGCATTGTTTACTGGTTAAGTTTATCACCGTCTAAATTAATGGGCTTGTTTGGAAAGGTGTTAACGCCTTTATTATTATGTATGATTGCCATTATATTTATAAAAAGTATGTTTACATCAGTAGGCAGTGTGAAAGAGCCTACTGGAAATTATGGACAAGCTCCTATGTTTCAAGGGTTTTTAGATGGTTATTTAACGATGGATGCATTAGCGGCTTTAATCTTTGGGATTGTTATTGCAAATGCTCTGCGTGCAAAAGGTGTAAAAGATGATAAAGGTTTAGCGAAATATATGAGTATTGCTGGTATTGGAGCAGGGCTTTTATTATCTATTATTTATGTCATTCTTGGATATGTTGGCTCAATTAGCGGTTCATTGGGTACATTTGATAACGGTGCGAAAGTATTAGCGCAAGTTATGACGACATTATTTGGACAAGGCGGGTTAGTTTTATTAGGTCTTATTTTTACTGTTGCTTGTCTATGTGTTTCAATCGGACTTGTTACGTCTTGTAGTCAATTTTTCGCAAGTGTATTTCCGAAAGTGTCTTATAAAGTTTGGGCATTTATATTAAGTTTTGTGAGTATGATTTTAGCTAATTTAGGATTAACGCAAATTTTAAAAGTATCGGTACCGATTCTTGGATTTATTTATCCAATTGCACTAACGCTTATTATTTTAGGGTTATTCCATAAGTATATTGGGAAGTATGTATACGTATATTCGGTAACGATTGGGATCGTAGCGTTATTTAGTGCGATTGATATTTTAAACAAAAGTGTACTGATGAATAAATGGACACCACTACTAAAAATGCTTCCGTTTTATTCAGAAGGTGTAGGTTGGATTGTTCCGGCATTTGTAGGTGCCTGCCTCGGTGTAATTGTTAGTATTGCTATAAATAAGAATAAATAAGTAAGAGGTGTTTTCCTATTTCGGAAAACACCTTTCTTTTTTTGGAAAAATAGTATTGAAAATGAATAGACTAAGAGTATGATAAAGGTAATTGGTAATATATAGGTCAAGCGAAAAGTCGCTGATGAGGGGGGATTGTATGAAGGAGGATTTAAATAAGAAAATAGAAGCGCTCGAAACGGCAATTGAAACGATGCAAGAGACACTTTATGAATTGAAAGCGAAACAAAGAAAAATAGAAGTAGATAAAGTTCAACAAAATGTTAATAAAGAAAAGAAAGAATATATTGAAGCAGTAAGTAATGAAAAGTTACAAGAAGATGTTGTTAAGAAGAGGGAGTCCATGCAAGAGCCAGTGGTGAAACAAGTAGATATATCTGTATTTAAACCAGAACCATTTAATATTATAAAGTTTTGTCAAACATGGTTACCACGCATATTTGTCGGTATTATGCTACTTGGCGTTATTTGGTTATTTAAAGCAGGGGTAAATGCAGGATTGTTAACACCAGCGATACGGGTTGTGTTTGGTGTCGTACTATCTGCCGGTTTGTATTATGTAGGAGATATACAAATTAAAAGAGAGCGGCAAGCGTTAGGGTTAGTATTAGCTGGAGGAAGTATTACGGGAATTGTTTTAACAACGTTTGCGGCACATTATTTATATGAATTTATTCCTGCAAGTATTGCGTTTATTTGCAACATTATATGGGTAATTTCAGGGGTTTATTTAGCGAAAAGATATAGATCGGAATACCTCGCTATTTTCGTAGCGGTGGGAGCATTTTTTGTTCCTTTCTTGTTAAATAGTACGACTCCTAATACGTATATTTTCTTTAGTTATGAGACGATATTAACAATTAGTCTATTATGGTATGCATTGAGAAACCGTTATAAGTACTTGTATATGATTTCTTATGTTGTGGCGGCAATTGTCCTATTTGTCTTCTTTGCTGTTATGTCAATATTAGTAGAGAATGTGCAAGTACAGTTAACAGTTGTATACGGCGCAATTCATTTACTATTATTTTGGCATATGTTTTCGGAGAGAAGTTTTATACAAGAAGCAAGATTGGCGATATTTAGTGCGAATGCAGTTTTCTTTATTTTAGCCATTTCTCAAATTCCTGAATTTACAACGTGGGGATTAGTTATAAGTGCATTCGTGCATGCTGTTATGTTCGCACTTGAATATAGGAAGAATAAACATTCTGTATTTACAAATCTAATATTTGGCTTTGCAATGGGGTCATTTAGTTTAGCGATTTTATACGAGTACAGTTTGGTGAATGCAGCAATCGTATTATTGTTACAAGGTTTCCTTGGTATGGTTACTGCTATTAAAGTAAAGCAAAATATTAAATTGTATGTAAGTGCAACGATTTATGCAATTGGAATGGTGCAGACGATTTTCAGTCCGTTTGATGAGTTCATTTCGGCAGGATTTGTCGCTCATGTTATTTTGATAGGAACGTTCTATTATTGCATGAGACAAGCGAAAGAAGTGTTAGCGAGTTTTGGTAAATATGTTTATTCCATAGCTCTCTACTCGTTAATGGTCATTGTATTTATTACAATTACTAGGATCGGTGAAGTTCTTTCTACAGATGGAAGTATAATTAGCGTATCTGTATCGTTATTATGGATGGTATATGCGTTATTTGCAGTTTGGTTTGGCCGTTATAGACAGATGAACGAAATATTATATGCTGGCTTAGTCGTATTAGTAGTAACAGTAGGGAAGTTATTCCTTCTCGACCTACCAGAGGTGTCGATGATGATTAGGGCAGTGTTATTCTTAATCGTTGGTAGTATAGGTATCGTTATTTCAAGAATGTTTTTCTCAAAAGAAGAGAAGTGAAAAGAAGGCAATCCATATGCGGATTGCCTTTTACTGTACTTTACTTCTTACCAATCGTTACAGTTTCACTATATTTCGCTGTTGTATTTTGACGTAGACGAAGTGTTGCTTGTCCAGTTGTATTTGAATCAAGTTGTACATTTACAATTTTTTCAGCAGAACCTAGGCTGTTTGTTATGAAAGAGAACGTACTACTATATCCGAAAGTAGATGGCCAAGTGCCGTTTGTATTTTGTACTTTTGCTACTTGTGTTCCGCCAGTAGTGAAGATACCTAAAGAATAGTTGTTATAAGTTGTATTCGGTAATAAGTTATTTACTTGAATCTTCATTTGGAACACTTCATTATTTGGTAGAATGCTAGGGTGCGTAAGTAGGTAATCACTTGCTGTCACAGCGCCGTTATACCCGTATGAACCCGGTTTGAAAGTATTTGTATTAAACCATTGGTAACCTTGATTTGGTGCGCTCCAAGGTTCTGGTTGTGGTTCTGTTGATAAGCTTGGTTGTTCAAATGTTTGTAAAGGTGTAGGTGCATCAAGCTGTAACCCAGTAACTTGATCTAAGCTAGTAAATGTCTCTTGTTTAGCCAACCAATTTACGATATTTTCTAGTAAAACAGCATCGTTTTCCTCTTTGTATCCATCGTATGTTTTCTTTGATTGACCGGAATCTTCACGAACATATTTTGGAGATGCATCTTCAACGGGGGAAGAGTCACCAATAAAGGCTGCTTTTCCAAGGCCAACTTTCGAAATAGCAGCATAAGGACCCTCTGCAACGCCACCACCGTTATAAACACCACTATCAACAGCATTATTCCATTTTGAAGGATTTTCTGGAAGGTAAACAAGACCTTTTGCTAGTTTAGGATTTGTAATCGCAAGTGTAGAGCCGGCATGCATTGCTACAGATGAAACACCATTTGTAATTCCGAATGATTGTGCAGGTGAGACAATATTTTTAGCTGAAACATCACCAAGTGCATTGTAGCGGAAGCGAATACCGAAATTATCGGATAGCCAATCAGAGCTTTCTACTCCTTGCATAGCTTGTGAAGTTGTTTCTTCAATAGACATTCCCTTTGCTGGATTATCCCATGCCCCGCGTCTATATCCATTGAACACTTCTGAGGAGTCCCAGCGATTTTTATTACGATCTGCATTATAATGATCGGCAATGAAGAAAATACTGCCACCGTTTTTCACGTATTGTAACATTGCATCTTGCTCAGATTTTTTATAAGGAATATTCGCTTCGGGAACGATAAACACATTGTGATTTTTTAAATCGTCGTATGTAATAGGTGTTGATTTACGAAGTTCTTTTACATGATATCCGTTTTGGGCAATGCCGTTTCCGAAATCGGAAAATCCTCCGTCAATAACCCAATCAGCTGTCCCAGCCGTTTGACCGTGAGTATTATCGAATAATACTTTCTTCCCATTGTTTTGATTTACAACTTTTGCAGCAATTTCAGGAGCTGGGTCTACGGAGCTTTCGGCGTAAGTAGACGGAATGTAAGAACTCCCTATACTAAGTGTGATTGCTGTTGCTAAAGAAAATTGAATCCATTTTTTATTCTTCATAGAAGAATCCCCCTAATAATAAATATATGTGCTTTAATAATGTAATTTATTTTTCTGAAAAAATAAAGACAGAAAACGTAAAAAATATTAAAAAATTGTAAAAATACCGTGAATTTTGTTGAGAAATATTTATATAGACAATAAAGAATCCCTTCCAATTAATAAGGAAGGGATAGCTTGTTTAACTAATTTTTGAATTAGGTGTTTCATCAATCTTATGAAATCCTTTCATGTAATACACGATAGCTAAGCCAATAAGCCAAATTGGGCCGACGATTAATGCGATTCGCGTATCTTCTGAATAGGCCATTATACCTAGTACAAGTACAAGGAAGCCGAGTGAGAAATATGAACTTAATGGGTATAAAGGCATTTTATATGCTAGCTTATCCTTTTTATTAGTTTGTAATCCTTTACGGAACTTAATTTGTGCAACTAATATAATGCCCCAAGTCCAAATTGCCCCGAAAGTTGAAATGCTAGTGAGCCATGTAAATACCTTTGCAGGTACGAGATAGTTTAATATAACACCAATGAGTAAAACGATAGTAGTTGCTACAATTCCTTGACTTGGAATGCCATTTTTATTTAAACGACCAAATCTTTCAGGAGCTTTCTTCTGCTGAGCTAATGTAAATAGCATACGGCCTGTACTAAATAAACCGCCGTTACAAGAAGAAAGAGCTGCTGTTAATACGACAAAGTTAATAATACCTGCTGCCTTTGCGATACCGATTTGTTGGAACGTTAATACAAACGGACTTCCTTTCTCACCAAGTTCGTTCCATGGGAAAATTGCCATCATAACGAATAGAGCTCCAACGTAGAACAGTAAAATTCTCCAAAATACGTTATCAATTGCTTTTGCGAGTGTCTTTTTTGGATTTTGAGCTTCACCAGCTGTGACACCGATAAGTTCGACTCCTAAATAAGCGAATAATACCATTTGTAAGGAAAGTAGTAATCCAGAGAAGCCATTTGGGAACCAGCCCCCATGTTCCCAAAGATTTGAAATACCAGTTGCAACGCCGCCATTTCCAAATCCGAATAGAATAATACCAGTGCCGACTACTATCATACAGATAATTGTGACAATTTTGATGAGAGCAAACCAAAACTCAAGTTCTCCAAATACTTTTACAGATAAGAAGTTGAAAGCACTCATTAATAAAAGAGCAAGTAACGCCCAAAGCCAGCGCGGGATATCTGGGAACCAGTATTGCATGTAAATGCCTGCTGCTGTAATTTCCGCCATACAAGTAACAACCCATAAAAACCAGTAATTCCAGCCTGTAATATATCCAGCTAGTGGGCTGATGTAATCATTTGCATATTTACTAAAAGAGCCAGCAACCGGTTGTTCAATTGCCATTTCTCCGAGTGCACGCATAATGAAAAAAATAACGAGTCCGGCGATCATATAGCCTAGTAAAATGGATGGACCAGCTAGTTTAATAGCAGAAGCTGATCCTAAAAATAGTCCAACGCCAATAGCTGAACCGAGAGACATTAAAGTAATATGCCGTTCTTTTAAACCTCGATTTAAAGTTCCTGATTTGTTTGTGTGCTGCATAAGAAGAATCCCCCTTGTTGAGTGAACGTTATTTGAATGCGTTTACTAAATATTTAACTATTTCAAATTATAAAACATTTCCATCTGTTGTGCTACAAAAATAATCAAAATGAACTGTACTACATCTGTACTTGTCAGACTTAAACTTAAAATTCTCACTATTAGAGAATATATTGACTCTTCTTTTTATTGATTGTTAAGATTAAGTATTATATTTTCTCACATACTAGTAAGAAAAGAATGTGTGATAATAATTCAGATGTAGGAAGGGTACATAAGCATGTTTCAATTACAAAAATATAACACTTCTGTGAAGCAAGAGCTTTTAGCTGGCATCACAACTTTTTTTACATTTGCGTATATTCTTGTCATCAATCCGAAAATATTATCTGATGCAGGTGTACCATTTGATCAAGCTTTTACGGCAACTATTATTGCGACAGTTGTTGGAACGCTATGTATGGCGTTTTTAGCTAACTATCCAATTGTTATTGCTCCAGCTATGGGAATGAATGCATATTTTGCGTATTCTGTTGTTCAACAGGCAGAGGGGATTACATATGTAATTGCCTTTTCAGCGGTATTTGTAACAGGGATTATTTTTCTTTTATTATCTTTTACTTCGTTTAGGCAAAAGTTAATTTTAGCAATTCCTGATAGTTTAAAGCATGCAATTGCAGGTGGAATTGGACTATTTATTGCTTTTATTGGATTACGCCTTTCTGGAATTATCGTTGATCATCCATCTAATTTAGTTACGATTGGTGATTTTCATTCTCCAGCTGTTATTTTAACTTTAATCGGTTTAATTTTAGCGGCGGTATTAATGGCATTACGTGTGAGTGGTGCATTATTTATTAGTATGATTGTGACAGGAGTTATCGCCTTCTTTACAGGGCAACTGAAGTTTGAGGATAAAATTGTAGCGATGCCTCATTTACCAGAGGGGATTATCGTTTCGAATCCAATCAATGCATTTTCAGATGTAATCGAATATGGACTATATGGTGTTGTATTTTCGTTTTTACTTGTACTTTTATTTGATACGACAGGTGCATTACTCGGTTTAATTAAACAAGCAGGTTTAATTACAGATAATACAGAGAAACGTTTTGGTAAAGCGTTTATTGCAGATGCGATTGGCGGAACGACAGGTTCTATCTTTGGAACAAGTCCAACAGCAGCGACAATTGAATCGTCAGCTGGTATTGCTGCGGGTGGTAAAACGGGGTTAACAGGTATTGTAGTTGTTGGTCTAACAATTATAACGGCATTCTTCAGCCCTGTTATTGCTTCTTTATCAAGTGTAGCCGCTATTACAGCTCCTTCATTAATTATTGTAGGTAGTTTAATGGCACAAAGCATTCGGGATATTAATTGGAATGAATTTGAAGACGCATTACCGGCATTTTTAATTTTCGTTGGTATTCCCTTGACATCTAGTATTGCGAATGGAATTGCAATCGGATTTTTAGTGTATCCAGTCTTAAAGATTGTGAAAGGGAAAGGGATGGAAGTGCATCCGTTACTATACTTATTTACAATTTTATTTGGATGTCATTTATTCTTATAATATAGATAGGAGAGGGGCTTCTTATGAGAGGCTCCTTTTTTGTGTATAATTAAGTGAAACTATAATCAGTGGGGGGGTTATTGCCCACAAATAGCGGGATAAAGTGAAAATCAAATTAATTACGTAAAATATAAATTACTTAATGGAATATATATGTTACAATAAAGGCAGAGGAGGAACATGAATGGCTGTAAGTAAAATAAAAGTCGCGCGTGTTCAGTTAGATTTAACACAGCAACAATTAGCAGAAAAAGTAGGCGTTACAAGGCAAACGATTAGTTTAATTGAGAAGGGGAAATACAACCCGTCTTTAGATTTATGTTTGAAAATTTGTTATGCGGTAGATAAAACATTGAATGATTTGTTTTGGGTGGAAAAGGAGTGATAGGGTGAAAATCGTGAAAGATGAACGTTTAATGATCGAGGGGTTAAAACATGTTAGATTGGCTTTCATCTTACAAAATATCGTAATATTAAGTATTGTTTTTTACCGCTATGTCTTGCAAGGGGCAGGATATGAAAGTGTTTCGGATTTATTAATGGTATTTATGGGTGGGATAATAGTTATTAACTTTTTAAACTTAAAAAATTCGGTGGAAGTGTATGAGCATACAGGGGGAGTATCTCGTAGTTATTTCATGAAGCTATTATTCATTCCAGTAGGGGTTGTTATTGGTATTTTAGGTATTTGTATTATTGTAACACCGAATATTTCAATGAAGGAAATTAGTATAACAGGACTTATTATGTTTGCTTGTTTTTTAGTTCCTAGTTTGTTTATATACATATATATGAAAAAAATAAAAAGTGAAGATGAGATATAAGAAAAGCTTTCTGCAATATGCAGAAAGCTTTTCTTATATTTCTTTATACATTACTTTATGTAGTCCTATTGGATCAATCTCGAAGATTTCACCATGCTCATGGAAACCTAATCGTTTGTAATAATCCGCTACGGTAATTCGGGCATTACACCATAGAATATTTGCTTCGCGTTCTTGGAGGACTTGTTCAGCTTTACGGATTAAGGAAGTACCAGCATGCTGGTTTCGGAAAGTAGGTAATGTTGCCATTCCTCGTAGACGATAGTGGGTACCAGCTTGTAAATCAGGATGTATTTCTTTAGAGAAGGAGGCGATGCTAACAAGTTCATCATGTAGAAATGCACCTAAATGAAAGGCGTCTGTTTCGTAATCTGAATCGTATTTACAATCTTCTAATGATTGATTGGGACGCAAAATCGTTTGACGAAATAAATATGTTTCAGACGCATCAATCTGTTTCACGGTAATCAAAATATCATCCTTTCTTATCATCCTTTTTCAATAAGTTGTAAGAAGAAATATGCGGGTGCAACGAGAAGTCCTAGTATGCTAGCGGTTCCGAGAAGGAGTGAAAGTAAGAGACAAAAGTACTTAATTCCATCCGATTTTTTCCATCCATAACTACAAATTTCAATGCTAATACCGATGAGAATAATGGCGACGAGTACTTCTGCTAATAATAAGAGAGCTAAAGTTGAAATAGACATAATGTTATTCATCCCCATAATATGTGATAGTAACATTTTACCATATGGAAATGAAAAAATGCCCCTCATTTATGTGAGGAGCATTTTCTATTCTAATATGTTTTTCATTGTATCAATATGTTCTTTTGAACCCGTTACAAGTAAAGTATCGCCATACTGTAACTTCGTATCACCATGTGGTATTAATGCTTTATTACCACGGTAAATTTGAATGACAAGTACATCACCTAAAAACGGAAGGTGACGAAGTGCTAAACCGTTATATTTATTACTTCGTAGTGCAACCTCACGCACCGTTTCATTTGCTGTTGTAATTAAGCGAACGAGACTTGGTTTATCAATAAGTGCACGTAATAAAATACGTGTAGAGTTAATAGTCGAGAATACAGCGATATGTTCTTGAGTCGCTTTTTCTTGTAGAAGGGGATCTTCTACACTTGCGATGACGTGTTCAACACCTAATTCTTTTGCGTGTTCTGCTAACAATAAGTTTTGTTCATCATCACTTGTCGCAACGACAACACGGTCTGCTTCGAAAGCTTTTTGCTCCATTAAAGATTGAATAGTAATCTCATCTAATTTTACAATAGGGAAGTCATGAGATTTCGCTTCCTGATCATTTACTTTATTTTGACGTATCATATATAGTGTTACGTCATAATCTTCACGTTTTAAATCAAGTGATAGCGGAAGGGTAATTCTGCTTGCACCAATAATAGATACTTTCGGTTTTGGTGTTTCCACTTTTGGAAACATCTTTTTAAATAATATAGGTGCAAAAATACAAGTAATAACGGCGCTTAAAATAAGAGATGCTGATAAACTTGGGCTAATGATGCCTAGCTTTTCACCGATTTGTGCAGCCGCAATAACTAAAGAAAGTGTTGATGTTAACAAAATAGCACTTCCGAGTACGATATTGCGTGGGTACCATTTTCGTAAGACGAGTGATGGCAACAGTTTTGAAATAAAGAGTCCCACAATTAGAATTGGGATCATTAGCATACTAGAAGGCTCTTTAAAAATGGACCATACTTCTAAATTTACACCAACCATTACGAAGAAAATAGGAATGAAGAAACCATATCCGATGGAATCAAGTTTTTCAACCATATCTTCATTTGGTGATAATAAAGATACAAGTACACCTGCTAAAAAGGCTCCCAAAATATTTTCTGCCCCAACAGATTCAGATAATCCAACTAATATTAAAATGAGTGCAAAAACAGCTCGTGTATCAATTTGTACACTACCGGCTTTTAAGCTTTCTAGGTATGGAATATTTTTAAAACGTCTTGCGACAAAGTAAATTACAATACCAGCACCGAATAGAAGAAGTAGAAGCCACATGCTTTGGCCACTTTCGGAATTTAATCCGACGAATACAGCGAGTAAAATCATTGTAACTAAGTCTGCAATAACAGCGACTAATAAAATGATTTGCCCGATTGCGGTTTTTCCTAAGTTATTTTCTTTCAATGTTGGTACGACAACACCTAAAGAAATAGTTGAAATAATTAAAGTCATGAACATTGCATTATCTACGAATCCTAGCCATACGAATATTAATGATAGGGCATAAGATAAAATGAAAATAAACAAGAAGATAATGCTTGCTGCTTGGAATGTGTTCGGTTCGTTTGTCGTATTCTTTTTCCCTTTTTGTTTAAAAATCGAAAAGTCAATTTCTAAACCACTTAAAAACATTAGGAAGATAAACCCTAGTGTTGATAAGACTTGAAGCCACATATCTGGCTCAATGATGTTAAATCCACTTTTACCTACAAAGATTCCTGCGATAATTTCTGCAACAACGACAGGAAGTGCTTTTAATTTAAAGCGCTGTAACAAAAGGGGAATGAAAAACGCGATTGCGACCACAACCATAAGTGATAGAACAGAAGAATGATGTTCCACTGCGTTCTCTCCCTTCAAATAAATATAGTAACTATTTAGCCATATAATAGGTAGAAAAGCAACGGATATGGTTTCGATTTCATAAAGAAAGAGTTTTCTTAACATTTGTCATAATAAGTATATTTTTCATGATTTTGTTGTTAATTCCGTAATGTGGATGTAATAGGGAGATAATAAAAAAAGACTGCTGAGATTCCTCAGCAGTCTTTTTTATGCAAATTACATTGAGAAGAAGATCCATACAGTTAAACCAACTGTTGCAGTTGCAACGAAGAAACTGTATATCATTGTAAGAATTTGAACTCTTCCTTCTCCTTCTTTTAAATGCATGAACATAATTAATTGTAATAAAGCTTGCGCAACAGCCATTATGATAATAGTTGTTAATATCGTTGAAAGCGGCAGGGTTGTATAAAGTGCCACGTATAAAGCTAGAAACGTTAGTGCAAGCGATAAAATAAATCCGAAAACGTGTGACCATGGGAATCCACTATGCGCATTTGCTTGATTGTTATTTTGACCCATTTACGCCACCATCCCGTTCAAGTAAACTAGTGTGTAAATAAAGACCCAAACAAGATCAAGGAAATGCCAGTATAAGCTGATAATAAATACTTTACGAGCTGTAACTGGTGTTAAACCTCGTTTTAAAATTTGGATAATAACACAAGTTGCCCAAATGATACCACCTGTTACGTGGGCACCATGCGTTCCAAGAAGAACGAAGAATGCAGATAAGAAAGCACTTGTTTGAATTGTTGCACCTTCACCAATGTACATAATGAACTCTTCAATCTCGAAGAATAGGAAACCTGCACCTAAAAGTAAAGTTAGGATAAACCAAGCTAACATTCCTTTTTGATTGTGTTTACGCATTTCGTGAATTGCGATACCACATGTAAAACTACTTGTTAAAAGTAACAGTGTTTGAATTAAAAGTGTTTTAACTTCAAACAATTGCGCTGGTGTTGGGCCATCAGCCGTACGACCAGCAAGGACTAGATAAGAGGCGAAAAGTGTTGCGAACAGCATAATTTCAGCCCCAAGAAAAATCCAGAATCCTAGGATATTCAATCTGCTTTGTTCAGATTGATATTCCAAAGGTAAGCTTTTATCTAAAGCCGCCATGTCATTTCACCTCTCATGCTATATGTTCTGTTTCTTTAATTTCTTCAATGCTTACGTAGTAGCCATCATCATAATCGAATGAACGATAGATTAAGCAACCTAAAATACCAATACCACCGATTGCTGCAATCCAGAACCAGCTAAATACTAATGCAAAACCTGCAAGACCGAAGAATGCAGACATAATAATAGGCACACCAGAATTACTTGGCATGTGAATTGGTTTTAATTCATCTGCTGTTGGTGTAATTGTTTCTCCGCGTTTTTTCATGAACCAGAAAGCATCAGCTTCTTTAATTTCAGGAAGTTTCGCGAAGTTGTAATGTTGTACAGGAGAGTGAGTTGCCCATTCAAGTGTACGGCCATCCCATGGATCTCCAGTTGTGTCACGTTCACCGTGACGTGCACTCCAAATTACGTTGTAACAAAGAATTACGAATCCAATACCCATCATTACTGCGCCGACAGATGCGATTTGGTTCAACCAACCCCATCCAAGGCTTTCAGAGTAAGTGTACATACGACGAGTCATACCATCTAAACCTAGGAAGTACATTGGGAAGAAACAGATGTTAAATCCGCTCATAAAGATCCAGAATGTCCATTTACCAAGGCGTTCATTTAGCATATGACCTGTCATTTTTGGATACCAGAATGTGAATCCAGCAAGCATAGCGAATACTGTACCTGCGATTAATACGTAGTGGAAATGAGCGACTAGGAAGTAGCTGTTATGGTATTGATAATCAGCTGCTGCCATTCCAAGCATAACCCCTGTAACTCCACCAACTACGAAGTTTGGAATAAATGCCAATGACCAAAGCATTGGAACTGTAAAACGAATACGTCCTTTATACAGCGTAAACAACCAGTTAAATATTTTAACACCGGTTGGAATAGAAATCGCCATTGTCGAAATCGAGAAGAACGAGTTAACCGCTGGACCTGCACCCATCGTGAAGAAGTGATGAAGCCATACGACGAAACTTAGTAAAGAAATTGCAACCATTGAGTATACCATCGCACTGTAACCGAATAGACGTTTACGTGAGAATGTACTAATGATTTCAGAGAAAATACCGAATGCCGGTAAAATAACGATATATACTTCAGGGTGACCCCATACCCAGAATAGGTTGGCCCATAACATTGGCATACCGCCGCTCGCCATCGTAAAGAAGTGAGCATCGAATAGACGGTCAAATGTCATTAATGCAAGAGCTACTGTTAATACTGGGAAAGCGAAAATAATGATTACACATGTAATTAAAATAGACCATGTAAACATTGGCATTTTCATTAATTTCATTCCAGGTGTACGCATTTTTAAAATAGTAACTAGGAAGTTAATACCTGTCATTAACGTACCAAGACCTGAAATCTGTAAGGCGATTGCGTAGAAGTTATTTCCTACACCAGGAGTAAACTCTGTACCCGCCATTGGGAAGTAAGAAGTCCACCCAGCGTCTGGAGAACCACCGATTACGAAAGCGATGTTGAATAACATTGCTCCAATAAAGAATAACCAGAAACTTAAAGCATTTAAGAACGGATATGCAACGTCACGAGCACCAATTTGTAATGGTACAACGACGTTCATTAATCCTAGAACGAATGGCATCGCCATGAAAAGAATCATAACTGTACCATGTGTTGTAAAGATTCCGTTATAGTGTTCAGCGTTTAAATATGTTGTATCTGGGAATGTTAACTGGGCACGAATCATTAAACCGTCCATACCACCACGGAATAACATTATAACGGCAGAGATAATATACATGGTTCCTATTTTTTTATGGTCAACAGTTGTTAACCATTCATCCCAAAGCCATCTCCATTTTTTGTACTTTGTTAGTACGAAAAGAATCGCTAATGTCACAAGAACGATAGATGCGTCAGCTCCGTAAATAATCGGGTCACCTGTGACAAAAAATTCATCAAGCTTCACTGTGTTCACTCCAATCTGTTGGAATAATAGCTATTATTTTTTGTTTTTGTAGTAGTTGTAATCACAATATTCAAGTGATTTTGGATCTACATAACTTAAGTGATGACTAGAGAATGTCATACGACCAACTACACCAGGTTTAACAATATCGTTGTACTTATCTTCTGTTAGTTTAGGAGCAGTTTCTTGTACTTCTTTTACCCACTTGTCATACTTTTCTTTTGTTTTTGCTTCAACTTCGAACTCCATGTGAGTGAATCCTTCACCAGAGAAGTTCGAGCTACGACCTAGGTAAGAACCTGGTTTGTCAGCTTGTAAATATAAGTCCATGATCATGCCATCCATTGTATACTTCATACCACCAAGTTCTGGTACCCAGAAAGCATTCATTGGACCTACAGAAGTCAGTTTAAATTGAATTGGTACACCAGCTGGGATGTTTAAATAGTTAACGGTTTCAATTTTTTCCTCCGGGTAACTAAATAACCATTTCCAGTTTGCAGATGTAACATAAATTTCAACTGGTTTAATATGTTTGGACTCTTGCGGAACCTCTTCCGAAGCATAAGTTGCTTTAACTGTTGGAATCGATAATGCGATAACGATAATAACAGGAATAATCGTCCAAATGATTTCTAATAATGTGTTACCGTGTTGATCAGGTGGCTCATAGTCCATATTCTCTGGTTTTTCACGATAACGAATCAAGATGACTGTAAACAAGATGAATACAATTGCGATAATTAATGACATAAGCAAGAATGACCAAACAATTAAATCATACTGTGCCTTTGCAACAGGTCCTTGCGGGTTTAATACTGCTAGTTTTTTATCACAGCCACCGAGGAACAGAACTAATGATAACGGAAGAAGCGAAGCCAACTTCCAAAATGCTTTCTTTAGTTGCACGATTGAAAATCTCCTTTCTCCTTGGATTGAAACTATGCCAATAAAACAATATAAACCTATTAATTTATAGTTGGCAATAGTTTTTGTCATATTGTTAAAAAATAGACACAAATGCACGCTTTTTAAGGTGAATATCATTTGTAACTTGATAACATTGTAAACTATTTTCCAGAGAAAAATGTGATTGTGGAAATTTTAAGATAAATAAAGTTATACCAACATATCCAAGAAATAGAAAAAAGCTATCTTATCATAAGAAAGATAGCTGAATATTTTTTATATTTAGTTTATTTCCTGAGTTATATTTCGTTGCTGTTCAAATGTGACAACTTTTTTATATTTAACTTGGTATAAAATGTAGCAAATGATCATAAATGGAATCCCGCAATAAAGAGCAATTCTCTGATCTGGAATGAAAGCTAAACTAATAAATGTAATGAAATTGAGTGAGAAAGCTACGATTGGAACTATTGGATAAAGTGGTGTACGATATTTTAAATCCTTTATGTCACCGCCATTTTTCACGAATTCTCTACGGAAGAAAAACTGTGACGCTGCGATTGACATCCAAACGACAACAGCTGCCATTGCTGCAATAGATGTTAAAACTAAAAAGACAGTATCTGCCGCAAACACACTTGTTAATAAAGAAAGGCTTGCAAAAATTAGACTGAAAATCAATGCATTTAGCGGTACACCTTTTTTAGTTAACTTCGTAAAAGCTGGACTTGCCATTCCTTGTTTTGCCATCGCCCAAAGCATACGAGAATTTGCGTATAGACCAGAGTTAGCTACGGATAATACAGCTGTAATAATAACAAAGTTCATAATGTCTGCTGCATATGGAACACCAGCTACATCAAATACAAGTACAAATGGACTTTCGACTAAATTAGCTTCTTGCCACGGGAGTAAACCTACAACGACTGATATTGCTAGGACGAAGAAGAACAGAGTTCGCCAAATTGTGTTTTTAATTGCTTTTGGAATTGTTTTTTCAGGATTTTCGCTTTCACCTGAAGCAATACCAATAAGTTCGGTTCCTTGGAATGAGTAATTTACCGTAATCATTGTAAGAAGAACCGCTAGTGCACCGTTTGGAAATAGTCCACCATTTTCAGTGAAATTATGAAGCATTGGAGCTGGTTTTCCATTAAAGTCGAGAAAACCGAGCATAACTGCGCCTCCAAGTACAATAAAGATAACAATTGTTGCAACCTTTACACTAGCGAACCAAAATTCTGTTTCTGCATATGCCTTCGCTGATAAAGCGTTTACAAGAAAGAGTGCTGCTGCAAATGTAACGCACCAAATCCACGAAGAAACGTCTGGAAACCAACGTTTCATTAAAATACTTACAGTTGTTAACTCTACTCCAACTGTAACAGCCCAATTTAACCAATACATCCAACCGACAACAAATCCAAAACCAGGTGAAATAAATTTGCTTGCATAGCTTTGGAATGAACCTGCTTCTGGCATAGCTACTGATAATTCACCAAGACATAACATCGTTAAATACATAACGAAACCACCGACTAAAAATGCAAGAATAGCTCCGCCTGGTCCGGCATTATGGACGATTTGTCCAGAACCCATAAATAATCCTGTTCCAATGACTCCACCAAGTGCAATCATGAATAAGTGTCTACTTTTCATTGTTCGTTTTAAATCTGTTTGTTCTACTTGTTGATTCATATGCCCCTCACCCCGTATTTTTCTTGTATGTGTGAACTTCGTTTCATTCTGAGTTTTTAATCATTAGTGGGGGATGTGACACATACTCAGTTTATTTTGTTATGAAATAGGAGTATGTAAAAAACGAACTATGATTAAATACTCTAAGAATGTTTATTAACATGGTGATATCTTCACCATGTTAATAATTTCGATTTTAGCAAAATGTTTCGAAAAAGTATATTGTTTTTTCTTTTTATTAAAAATAATTAGAATTTTAAGATGTTAAAAGCGTGAACAATAATTCACAGAATCTTTCTAGTAAACTAGTAAGAAGAAGGGTACAATGATAAGAGTTGTGTCTGTAAAATAATAATTAATGGAGTTTTGTTTATAATGAAAAAGTTAAAATATCTTTTTGTTTTTGGGATTATACTTGCTATGGCGTTTTTTATAGGGAAAGATAAAATTATACAAAAGGCGCAAGTATTACGCTTAGATTTTCTATCTGAAATGAAAGAAGCAGCTATGATTGAAGATGTTCCGTTTATTAAACAATTACCAGAATTACCCCGTGGATGTGAAGTGACAAGTTTAGCTATGTTGCTGCAATATAAAGGTGTACAAGTAGATAAGATGCAGCTTGCTAGCGAAATTCATCGTGTTCCATTTGAACAAAATGGTTTGCGTGGAAATCCTTACGAGGGATTTGTTGGAAATATTTATACGAAGGCTGAACTTGGATATGGTGTATATAATCAACCGATCTTTAATTTAGCAGAAAAATATGTTCCTGAAAAAGTAATTAATTTAACAGGTAGAGACATGCAAGATATATATAAAGTGATTAGTTCTGGTTCTCCAGTATGGGTCATTATTAATACAACGTTTAAACCACTAGCTGAAAGTAGTTTTGAAACATGGAATACAAACTCAGGTGAAGTGAAAATTACATATTATGAACATAGTGCAGTAGTAATTGGATATGATCAAAACTTTGTATATGTAAATGATCCTCTAAAAAACAATCCGCGTTTCGCTGTTCCACGAGCAGAATTTGAGAAAGCTTGGGAGCAAATGGGAAAACAAGCAATTACTATTTTGTAATAATGAAAAAGTCATCTTTTGGATGGCTTTTTATTTTTAAGTTTATAATATAGAAAATTCAGAAGATTCTTTCAAAAGTTAACAATTCAAGTTATAATAACATTTAACTTGGTGAAGAAGGAGAGAAGAGAAATGGATGTTGCAAAGGAACTTATTTTGTCAAAGAATCAGTTGATTGAGTGGAGAAGGCATTTTCATAAGTATCCAGAGTTATCTTTTCAAGAGGAAAAAACATCTCAATTTGTATTCGATATACTTCGGAATATCCCGCATTTAGAAGTTTCGCGCCCTACTAAATATAGTGTAATGGCAAAGTTAACTGGTAAGAAACCTGGTAAAACAATTGCGGTTCGTGCCGATATGGATGCCCTTCCTATTCATGAAGAAAATAAGTTTGATTATATTTCTACATATCCAGGTGTGATGCATGCGTGTGGTCACGATGGTCATATGGCGATATTGCTTGGTGTAGTACATAAGTTAGTTGAGGAAAGAGAGAAGGTTAAAGGGGAGATTCGTTTTCTATTCCAACATGCAGAAGAAAACTTTCCTGGTGGCGCAGAGGAAATGGTTGCGGCGGGGGTAATGGAAGATGTGGATTATATTATTGGTGCTCACCTGTGGGCGTCTTTAGAGGTTGGTAAAGTAGGTGTAATTTATGGTCCTGCAATGGCTGCACCGGATGTTTTTAAAATTACGATAGAGGGAAAAGGTGGGCATGCTGGAATTCCGCACGAAACAGTTGATAGTATCGCCATTGGTGCGCAAGTAGTTTCGCAAATCCAGCAAATTGTATCTCGCCTCACGAACCCGTTAGATTCTCTCGTAGTATCTGTTACGCAATTTCATTCTGGGACAACCCATAATGTTATCCCGGAACAAGCGGAGATTGAAGGGACAGTGAGAAGTTTAAGGCATGAATTAAGAGAAGAAACAAAGAAGAAGCTTGAAAGGATTGTAAAACATATTACAGAATCCTACGGTGCTAAGTATACATTTTCTTATGAATATGGATATCGACCAGTTGTAAATGATTATGAAGTTACAGAGCTTATTGAACAGACGGCATTACAGCTTTATGGAAGGGAACAAGTTGTTCGTTTACAGCCAACGATGGCTGGGGAAGATTTTTCAGCATTTTTACAAAAGGCACCAGGGGCATTCTTTTTTATCGGAGCAGGAAATAAAGAGAAAGGAATTATATACCCTCACCATCATCCTCGTTTTGCGATTGACGAAGACGCATTACCAATTGGAGTGGAAGTCTTTGTATCATCCATTATGAATTTTATAAGTAAAGGAGAATGAGATGAAGAAAATACACGTGCTAGCACTTATTCCAGTTCTTTGTTTAGTGATTGGACCAGTATTTGCAAATTCGGTCACTCCCTACGTATTGGGGATGCCATTTTTATTATTTTGGGTACTATTATCAGTGCTTATTACGTCTCTTTGTATGGGTCTTGTGTACTTATTAGATCCGGCTAATAAGGAGGAAATAGGATGATAGCATTACTTATCATTATTTCATTTTTATTTCTAGCACTATTTTTAGGGATTCGTGCACAACATGGAAAAGATATGAATTTAGAACAATGGTCAGTTGGGGGAAGAGGATTTGGAACTATTTTTGTTTTTCTCCTTATGGCAGGGGAAATTTATACGACGTTCACATTTTTAGGAGGAAGTGGCTGGGCGTATAGTAAAGGAGCTCCTACATTTTATATTTTAGGGTATGGTGCATTAGCTTATATTTTATCGTATTTCTTATTACCTCCAATTTGGAAGTATGCAAAAGAACATAACCTCGTTTCACAATCAGATTTCTTTGCGAAGAAATACAGGAGTAAGACGCTTGGGATAATTGTTTCAATTATTGGTGTTATTTCGATTATCCCGTATCTTGTTTTACAGTTAAAGGGATTAGGAATTATCGTTTCGGAAGCTTCCTATGGAAGAGTGACACCTGTTATTGCGGTATGGATTGGTGCTATTGTTATAACTATATATGTAATGGTTTCGGGTATACATGGTTCGGCTTGGACGGCTGCTTTGAAGGATGTTATGATCCTATTCATCGTTATGTTTTTAGGTATATATTTACCGTATCATTATTATGGAGGATTTCAGCCGATGTTCGAAGCTGTAGAAGCTGCGAAACCAGGGTTTTTATCTTTACCTGAAGAAGGAATGAGTATTTCTTGGTTTGTTTCTACTATTATATTAACGGCCCTCGGTTTCTACATGTGGCCTCATACATTTGCCTCTGCTTTCTCTGCAAAAAATGAAAAAGTATTTCGTAAAAATGCGGCAATCATGCCACTGTATTCTTTAGTTTTGCTTTTCGTATTCTTTGCAGGGTTTGCTGCTATCCTGCAAGTTCCAGGATTAAAGGGAGCAGATGTAGATCTTTCATTATTCCGTCTTGCTTTACAAACTTTTGATCCTTGGTTTATCGGAATTATTGGTAGTGCTGGGGTATTAACGGCATTAGTTCCAGCATCTATGCTTGTTATGGCCGCTTCTACATTGTTAGCGAAAAATATTTACCGTACGATGGTCCCATCTGCTTCAGATAGACAAGTTGCTAAAGCTGCAAAATTATTTGTGCCTGTAGTAACGCTCGTAGCAGTATTGTTTACATTTAAAGGAGGAGAAACGATAGGGGCTCTTCTTTTAATGGGGTACAGTATAGTTACGCAACTTTTCCCTGCACTTGTATGTAGTTTGTTTCCACGGCAGATTATTACGAAGCAAGGTGCGATTGCGGGGATGGGGATTGGGTTGTTAATTGTCGCATATATTACCTTATCTGGTTCAACTATAGCTACGATGTTTCCGAGTTTTCCGCAATATATAAAAGATTTAAATGTAGGTATAGTCGCATTGTTAATGAATATGATTGTGATGTTTATCGTTAGTGGATTCACGAAAAGTGTATCTATAAAGACAGACAATATAATAGTAGAAAAGTAACCCGCGTGTTAGAGCTATCTTCGAAAAGAGATAGCTCTTTTTTTGTATATATTTTCTTCTATTAGCGGAATCTAACTAAAAACTTGTTGAAAAGGAAGTTAGGTGGGGAAATTGTTAGAGCTAAAAGGTAACTTGTTTGAAGTTATGAAGGAAATTAGAGATGAGTTAGGTTCACCTAATGATTTAACAATTAGAGAAGTTGCTCTTGCTGGTAGCATTACACGTTGTGCGGTTGTTTTTTTATGTGGATTGACAGATAAGGATAATGTTTATAAATATGTAGTTCGTACACTTCAGTATGAAGAAATACCAAATGAAGCAGCTGTGGTTCAGACATTATTGGATCGTTTTATTTCTATTGCAGAAGTCGGTATGAAGACAACTTTTCCAGATATTATAAATGCGGTTTTAGCAGGAGACACAGTTATATTAATTGATAATATTCAAACCGCTATTGTTATTAATAGTAGGGCTTGGGAGAAAAGAAGTCTAGAACCGCCAGTGACAGAAGATTTAATACGTGGGCCGAGAGTTGGATTAAATGAAGATATTAATGTGAATAAAATGTTAATTCGCCGTGGTTTACGTGATCCGAAGTTACGGTTTCAATCTTATATTATGGGGAAGCGATCGCAGAAAGAAGTAACCCTAGTATATATAGAGGATATTATTAACCCTTACATCGTAAAAGAGCTAGATCGGCGTCTTCAATCAATAGTGACAGATGTCATTTTTGAGACAGGAACGATTGAGCAATTAATTCAAGATAATAATTTATCGCCCTTTCCACAATTTTTGAATACAGAAAGGCCTGATAATATAGTGGCTGCATTGGTGAAAGGAAAGGTGGCCATTTTAGTGGACGGATCACCGTTTGCTCTTATAGCTCCACTAGTATTTGTTGATATTTTTCAATCTGTAGAAGATCATTATGAGCGCTGGTTAATCGGGACGTTATTAAGGATTTTGCGAATGTGGTCGGGTATAATTGCGGTTTTAATGCCAGCAATGTATGTAGCGCTCGTCTCATATCACCAAGGACTTATTCCCTCTAAATTAGCCTATTCAATTGCAGGTGCAAGGGAAGGTGTCCCGTTTCCGGCTTATATTGAAACGTTAATGATGGCATTAACGATGGAATTAATAAGAGAAGCTGGGATTAGGCTTCCGAAACCGATGGGGCAAACGATTGGCATCGTAGGTGGTCTTGTAATTGGAGAAGCGGCAGTAAATGCGGGGATTGTAAATCCGTTTTTAGTAATTATTATTGCGGTTACCGCAATTGCTACATTTTCACTTCCTGTATATAGCATTACGATTACATTTCGAATTTTACTTTTCGTCTTCGTGTTAGCTGCAACTGCTTTTGGGTTGTACGGAATCATTTTAGCTCTTATTGCACTTGCGGTTCATATTACAAATTTAAAGAGTGTTGGAGTTCCGTATACAACGCCTATTGCTCCTGCTTTTTATAAAGATTGGGAAGAAGAATTGGTTCGCCTACCAAAATCAATGTTAAAAGAGAGACCAGAATATTTACAAACGAAAGACTCTACACTACGTCCAAAGGAGCGAGAGTAATTGAAGCCATTTGAATATGGGGATGAAGAAATTGGATCTCGGGAACTTGGCTTTGCGGTATCGTCGACGATTATTGGGATAGGTGCATTATCTATGCCGCGAGATATCGCTATGCAAACTTTATTTTCAGATGGTTGGATTATTTTGCTTTTGGGTGGATTGATATGTGCGGCTTTAGGTTGGTTTGTAACGAGGGTAGCTATTTTATTCCCAAAACAAAACTTTGTTCAATATACGAGTGAGCACTTGACGAAGCCTGTTTCATACACGATTAGTATCATTTTAGTGTTAACATTCGTTGCTTTGACAGCATATGAGGCCCGGAAAATTTCAATTATTTCACAAACCTATTTATTTAGTGATACACCAATACAATTGTTATCCTTCTTTTTTTTGTTAGTTGTTGTTTATGGGATTGCTGGATCTAGGGCTGCTTTATTAAGGTTAAATGTTTTATTTTTACCAATCGTTTTAATTGCGATCGTGCTTCTTTCTTTATTGAATGTGAACTTAATGGAAATAGATAATTTACTACCTGCTTTTCAAACGGACGTAAGTCGATATGCTGTTGGAGTTAAAAATTCTATTTTTACGTTTATTGGATTTGAGGTAGCGCTATTTTATGCAGTGATGTTAAACGAGACAGCAAAAAAGGCGCCGATGGCAGTTGCAAAAGCTGTGATGGTAAACGTATTGTCTTACATTTTAATTTATTTAACTTGTATTAGTGTTTTTACATATATGACAACCCGGGGATTAACATATCCAACGATTGAATTGGGGAAGGAGATTGAAATTGGTGGGGGGTTTTTAGAAAGATTCGATGCGATCTTTTTTACTACTTGGATTATTACTATTTATAACACCACAGCAATGTATTATGATGTTGCATCTCTATTGTTTTGTGCTATGTTTCCGAAAGTTAAGAAACATATTTTTATTTTCGTAAGTGCTCCTATGATTTTTATGCTGAATATGATCCCTGGTAATTTAGATACTTTATCAAATTACGGAACGTATTTAGCTTGGATAGATATGGGCTTTGTTGTGTTAGCGCCTTTGTTAGTTTTTATTGTATATAAAATAAAAAGAAGGAATGGTAGAAATGAAACACCTTCTTAAAATTATAATGCTTATGGTTTTAGCTGGATCTATAAGTGGGTGCTCTGAGCTAGAAGAAATAGAAGAAAGAGGATTTGTAGTAGGTGCAGCCTATGATATTGTGAAAAAAAAGAAATCGAATCCAATTATGAAAGGGACGTATCAGATGGTACTTCCCAGTAAGCTAGCACAGCAAGGTGGACAAGGTGGTGGAGATAGCGAAAATTATATTAATGTTAGTGCGAAAGCAGATAGTGTCTTTGAGCAAATACGAATTATCGCTAAAAAAATTAGTCGCTCATTATTCTTTCCGCATATACAAGTGATAATTTTTTCTAAAGATTTATTAGCGAATCCATATGTTTTACAAAATACGTTAGATGTATATATTCGTGATCATGAGATGAGACGAAATATTCGTTTGTTCGTTTCTCAGAAAGATGCAGAAGCTATTTTGAAGCAGAGTGCTAAGCCTGAAAATTTACCGGCGCAGTATATTGATATGTTAGCTGAACATCCTCCGAAAAATGCCCAAATGATTGAGGCTGCAAGAATTGGTGAGGTGCAGCAAAAAATGATTGCTAACCGAAGTTTCGTATTACCTATTCTTGAACTAACAAAACAAGGGGTGCAAATGAACGGGGCGGCGTTATTTCGTGGGAAGGATAATAAGTGTGTAGGTAGTTTGAATGGAGAGGAAACATTAGGGATGAATTATGTAATAGGTAAGAAAATTGGAGGGTTCTTTACCATTCGCAAAAAAGACCAGCTTATTACATATGAAATTCATAAGATGCATCGGAAGATTAAAGTATCTACGGAAAATGCCACAAAACCGAAGTTTGATATTTATTTATCTTTGGAAGGGACCTTAGCAGAGTTGCATTTTAGTGATCATAAACAAATTATGAATGAAAATCGATTGAAGAAAAACATCGCGGAGGAAATGGAGAAGCGTATCCAAAAATCGATTAAGCTTGTTCAAAAAAAATATAAGGTAGATGTATTAGCATTAGGGGAAGTATATAAGCGGCATAATTATAAAGAATGGAAGAAGATAGATAAGAATTGGGATCAAGGTGAAAATTATTTTAGTAATGCTGAGGTTATTGTTCATGTTCATCCGACAATTGAACATTCAGGATCAGCTTTACCGAAGAGAGTGAAATAAGGTGATGAAAGTTGTTTACTGGATTAGGAATTAGTTGCACGATATTAATGGCGGTTCTTCCGGGAGCTATATACTTCATTCATAAAAAACTGACAACGTATGGAGCGCAGCCATGGAATACTGATGTACAAAAAAAGAAACCTGAATAATTTCAGGTTTCTTTCGCGCAAAGCATATGTGAAGGGGATACCTTCTATGTATGCTTTGCTTTATACAAGCCCTAACCAATGTACCAATTGTGTAGAGAGGAATGTAACAACAATGGCAATAACAGTAGGGATTGCAAACGATAAAAATGTCCATTTTGCACTTTTTGTTTCTTTATATATGTTAACCAGTGTTGTTCCACATGGGAAATGAAGAAGTGAGAACAACATTGTGTTTAACGCCGTTAACCAAGTCCAACCGTGTTCTAAGAATAGATTTTTAATTTGATTAAAATCATCTATTTCAGTTAAAGCACCAGTTGATAAGTAAGACATTAATAAAATCGGAATAACAATTTCATTAGCTGGTAGTCCAAGAATAAAAGCCGCTAGAATAAATCCGTCAAGTCCTAACATTTTAGCAAATGGATCTAAGAAGTTCACAAAATGCATAAGTAAGCTCGTGTCACCGACGAAAATATTAGCAAGTATCCAAGTTAATACAGCGGCAGGTGCAGCTACAATTACAGCTCGTTTTAAAACATATATTGATTTATCGAGCGTTGAACGCACAATTGTATTCCAAATTTTTGGTTTACGGTATGGTGGTAACTCTAACGTATAGTGAGTTGGAACGCCTTTTAGAGCAGTTTTTGATAAAACCCAAGAAACAGTTAAAGTTACAATAACGCCAATTACAACCATTCCAACGACAACGCCGGCAGTAACAAGTGTTTGCATGCTGCCTGTATATCCAGCAGCCATAAATAATGAAGCCATTAAGATTAATGTAGGCCAGCGTCCATTACATGGGACGAAGTTGTTTGTTAAAATGGCGAGCATACGCTCACGTGGTGATTCGATAATACGTGTTGACATAATAGCGGCAGCGTTACATCCAAACCCCATTGCCATAGTTAAAGATTGTTTCCCATGCGCACCAGAGCGTTTAAATAAACGATCCATGTTAAACGCAACGCGTGGTAAATATCCATAGTTTTCTAATAGGGCAAACATAGGGAAGAAGATTGCCATAGGTGGTAACATAACGCTAATAACGGCTCCGGTACCACGGAATAAACCAAGTATTAAAACGCCATGTAGCCATTCTGGTGCATGTATTGTTTGGAACCAAGATGTTAAATATCCTTCGACCCAGCCAAAAAATTCAGCAATCATCTCGGATGGCACGTTAGCACCGGCGATTGTAAGATAAAAAATAATAGATAAAATACCGAGCATAATTGGAAATCCCCAAATAGGAGAAGTGAAAATCTTATCTAATCTTTCTGAACGATATAATTTATCAGTATTCGTATATTGGACAGCTTCTTTACATATACTTGCGGAGGTTCGATAAATATCTCCGACAATATCATCTCGTATGTCCTCTTTTGAAAGTGTTTGTGCATGTTGAACAATATAGTCCAGCGGAAGATCCTTACTGGCTGAGTGAGATTCCATTTATTACGACCTCCCTTACAAGTGGTTCGTTATGATGTTTTTGAAGTGCAGTTAAGAAATTCTTATCTCCATCTAAAATACGTAACGCAATCCAACGTGCTGGATACGTATTGCCGAACACTTTATAAATTTGTGGTTCTAATTCTTGAATCATATTTTCAATTTTTTCATTATAAGTAATTTTAATTGGTGTTGGAATGAGTTTTTTAGTTGCTACTTTAGCAATGACGCTTAGTAAATGTCCGATACCAACTCGGTTTCGGGCTGAAATTTTAACTACCGGTACACCGAGTGATTTTGCTAATTTCTTTTCGTCAATAATGATTCCTTTTTTCTCCGCTTCATCAATTAAGTTAATACAAATGACCACATCGTTTGTCATTTCCATCACTTGGAGTGCTAAATTTAAATTTCTTTCCATTGCAGTTGCGTCTATAACAACTACAGTTACTTCTGGTTTTTCAAATATAATATAATCTCGTGCGACTTCTTCATCTGCCGAATTTGAATACAGTGAGTAAGTTCCAGGTAAATCTATTATTGTATATATATTTCCGCTATGCTTATATTCCCCTTCAGCCTTTAAAACAGTTTTCCCCGTCCAGTTTCCAGTATGTTGTTTTAAGCCTGTTAAAGTATTAAATAATGTACTTTTCCCGGTATTCGGGTTACCAGCTAACGCGATGCGATGGTTACTCATCTGAAATCATCTCCTATTAATACCCCGAAAATAAGGGAGCTTTCTTCACTACGCAGTGCAATAGTTGTGTTGCTTACTTGATAAGCGACTGGGTCTCCAAGTGGGCTGCGTTGTAATACTTTAATTGTCGCTCCAGGAAAAAAGCCTAAATCTAATAAACGTCGTTTCATAGTTCCTTCTAATTGTATCTTCTCAATTTGTACAAATTCTCCTGTTCTAAATTCGGAAAGGGGTTTAGTATTAGCCGATACCATAAAAGTTACCTCATCTCTATATTTTTAGTTTTAGTTTAAAAAGTTTCCTTAGGTAAACTTTTTGATACTAATATAGTAGACTACATTGAATGATGCTGTCAATTAGTACTTTAAAAATATTCAATTATTTTTAGAATTGTTCCAATTTATTGAGTTGTACCGAAAAATATTACTGGAATTCTTCTTAATGTAAATAAAGTAAGAGTGTAAAGTTTTAAAAATATAGTGGATTTGTAAATATAGTTTTAACTTAAAGGGCAAAATAAAGAAAAATATTTACATTGGATTTACATTGTTAAGAATAAATTTACAATACTGCGTGTTTAGTGTGGGTTTTGTTGGCTTTTTCAACTGTAAATGTTGGAATGTCTAGCTTTTATGGGATGTTATCTCTATTTACTTAAACTTAAAAATTGCTTAACACTCACATAATATTGTTGTCCTACAATGAATTTGTGTTCGAAAGAAGATGAATTCGAAAAGTGATAATCCAAATGGGGGTACAAGACATGATTATGAAAAAGGGTATTAAATTTTCTTTAGCGGCTTTAGTTGTTGCAGGTGCATTAGTTGGATGTGGAAAAGCAGAAAGTACGGATAATAAGGAAGCTGCTAAAGGTAGCGATGCAAAACAAGAATTATCAGGTACGATTGCAGCGGCTGGCTCTACAGCTCTTCAACCTCTTGCGGAGGAAGCTGGAAAGAAATTCATGGAGAAAAATTCAAAAGTTTCTATTCAAGTTCAAGGTGGCGGTAGTGGAACTGGGATTAACCAAGTAGCATCTGGTGCAGTACAAATTGGTAATTCGGATGTTCCGGCTTCAGATAAAATAAAAGATGCTGAAAAAGCGAAAGAATTAGTAGATAACAAGGTAGCGGGTATCGCATTCGCGCTTGTCGTAAATAAAGATGTAAAAGTTGATAACTTAACAGCAAAACAAGTACAAGATATCTTCACTGGAAAAGTGACGAACTGGAAAGAGTTAGGCGGAAAAGATGAGAAAATCAATGTAATTAATCGTCCAGCTTCATCTGGTACACGTGCTACATTTGAAAAAACAGTTATGAAAGAAGCTAAAATTAATGATGGAACTGGTACAACACAAGATTCTAACGGTGCAGTAGAGCAAGCAATTAACTCTACTCCAGGTTCAATCAGCTATTTAGCAATGTCTTACATGGTTGGCGATAAAAAAGGTGCATTGCAAACTGTGAAAATTGATGGTGCTGAACCGAAAGTTGAAAACATCTCTGCTGGTAAATATCCATTCTGGTCTTACGAGTACATGGTAACTAAAGGTGAGGCAAAAGAAGCGACAAAAGCTTACATTGACTATGTAAAAGGTAAAGATTTCGAAAAACAAGTAGAAGATATGGGTTACATCCCAATGTCTAAATTAAATAAGTAATAAAATTTTATGGGGCTGGCTGCAAGGCCAGTCCTGTTCATTTCAATCTATGAAGTGGGGTCTGTCCTGTGATGAAGGGGAAAAAACAAATTAATTACGTAAAGAGTGAATATATAGGTAGATCACTTGTTACGTTTTGCGGTATCTTTATTGTTTTTATTACATTAGCTATTATTGCGTTTATTTGCGGCAAAGGAATTCAATCTTTCACGCAAAGTGGTATCTCATTTTCTGAGGTGTTAACTTCGACCAAATGGAATCCAAATGCTGATCAAGGTACGTATGGTGCTGTAATCTTTATTGTCGGTTCGACGCTTGTGTCGTTAGGTGCTGTTGTCATTAGTGCACCAATTGCTATAGCTCTTGCTATATTCATGAATTTAATTTCGCCGAAGTTTGGGAATAAAGTATTAAAGCCTGTTTTAGAATTATTAGTTGGTATTCCATCAGTTGTATACGGATTATTAGGGGTTACGATCTTGGTTCCTCTATTACGGGATTCGTTTGGTGGAGTGGGCTTTAGTTTAATTGCGGGTATTATTGTCCTGAGTATTATGATTTTACCTACTATTGCTAGTATTGCCTCTGATGCAATACGCTCTGTTCCGTTTGATTACTTGGAAGCTTCTTACGGTCTAGGATCGACGAAATGGCAAGCGATTAGCCGAGTTATTGTTCCTGCTGCAAAACAAGGGATTTTAACAGGTATAGTTTTAGGGTTAGCGCGTGCTTTTGGTGAAGCGTTAGCGGTTCAAATGGTAATCGGGAACACGATTAAATTACCGGAAGGAATATATAGTCCAACAGCAACGTTAACTGGTATTCTGACAATGGATATGACGAATACATTGAACGGAACAGCTTGGAACAATGCGCTATGGACGTTAGCAATGATTTTACTTGTTATTTCATTCCTGTTTATTTTAGTAATTCGAGCGATTGGTCAAAGAGGTGAGCGATAATAATGAATGCAAGAACGGTAAATAAAGTTTGGACAGGTATCTTTTATGCGGTTGCAGCTTTAGTTGTAGCTTTACTTGCTTTTTTAATGTACGAAATTCTACAAAAAGGATGGGGATTTTGGGATCCTAGTTTCTTATTCGGAGAGCCGAGTAATACAAGAGCTGGTGGTGGGATTGGTCCACAGTTATTCAATTCTTTCTACATGCTTGTTATAACGCTTATTATATCTATTCCTCTTGGATTAGGTGCTGGAATATATTTAGCGGAGTATGCAAAACAAGGTCGTTTTTTAAGTTTTGTTCGTTTATGTATTGAAACAATGGCGTCTTTACCTTCTATTGTTGTTGGACTATTTGGCTTATTAGTATTTGTTACAATGACAGGCTGGGGATATACAGTAATGGGTGGAGCTCTTGCTTTAACTATTTTGAATTTGCCTGGTTTAACACGTGTTTGTGAAAATGCGATTTCTGAAGTTCCTCATAATGTAAAAGAGGCGAGTCTTGGACTAGGTGCAACGAAATGGCAAACAATTGCCCGTATCATTATTCCGTCGTCGTTACCACAAATCATTACAGGTATTATTTTAGCGGCAGGCCGTATATTCGGTGAAGCTGCGGCGTTAATTTATACAGCGGGTTTAACATCACCTATTTTAAATTCAGCAGCGGACTTCTCGAGCCCCTCGCATCCTTTAAATCCATTTAGACCAGCTGAAACGTTAGCTGTTCACATTTGGAAATTAAACTCTGAAGGCATTATCCCGGATGCGAAGTTAATTGCAACGAAATCTGCAGCTGTATTAATTATTATGGTATTACTCTTTAATATCATTTCTCGTTTCGTAGCATCTGTATTACACAAACGTTTTACAGGAACGAAAAAAAGTCGTAAAACGACGAAGAAGGTAAAAGCGGCATAAATGGCAAAGGAGAACTCTCTATTTATTAAGTAGGGAGTTCTTTTTGTATTTTAATATAGAAGGAATGGACGTAACGATTGTAGAATCTGTAATTAATTATATAGATGAATAGGTGCGAATGAGGGAGCGGTGTTAATTTGTTTTTTCTGCAAATGTCAGGTTTTCCTGGATCGGGAAAATCAACAGTTTCTAAGTATATAGGGAAGTTAACAGGTGCTGTAATTGTAGATCATGGCGTTTTGAAATCAGTATTGTTAAAATCATTAGAAATGAAAGGGATTGAACCAAAGACTGTTGGTGGGGTATCGTACGATGTCGAATGGGCACTGATTGATTCTTATTTAGAACAAGGGCATAGTGTTATATTGGATAGTCCGTGTTTATATGAAGGTATGGTTGAAAAAGGTATCAAACTGTCTAATAAACATGATGTAACATATAAATATATTGAATGAATGTTACCTTAATGATATGGAAGAGCTTAATAATAGGCTGCAAACACGTAAGCGCATGAGCAGTCAAATAGGGAAAGTGGAGTCGGAAATAGTCTTTAAAAAATGGTTAGATGGTAGTAAAAGACCTTCAAATAACGAATATCTTATTGTAGACTCTGCTCAACCTCTAGAACAATATGCGAAAAAAATGATGGATTATATGAGTAGGTAGAGAAAAGGCGTTATCTTCAATTATGAAGATAACGCCTTTTAGTTTAAATATCAGGTGTTTCTGTAGAAGTACTTATTTTTCTGCGGGAGCGTCTTTTTCTCCCGATTTTATCTAATAGTTCATACATAACGGGAACGACTACTAATGTAAGAACGGTTGAGACTGCCAAACCACCGATTACAACGACGGCCAGACTTTTGGATACCATACTTCCTGCTTGAGATTGACTGAATAGGAGTGGTAGCATAGCGACGATTGTTGTTATAGCTGTCATAATAATTGGACGTAATCTAGTAGATCCGGCTTCTAGTAAGGCTTCTCTTGTTTCCATACCGTTTTCTCGATTTTGTTGCACTCTTTCTATTAATACAATAGCATTTGTAACGACAATCCCGATTAACATTAATGCGCCGATTAATGAATTTACGTCAACAGGTGTTCTTGAAATGATTAATCCTAAAATACCGCCGACAGCAGCTAATGGTAAAGAGAATAAAATCGCGAAAGGAGCACGTGCTTGCCCGAAGGTGATAACCATAATTAAATATACAATCCCAATTGCAATACCCATAATTTTGAATAAATCTGTGAAGTTCTCTTGCATAGACTCGGTAGCACCTGCGATATTTACTTTTGCTCCGTTAGGTAAATCTAAGTCGACTATAGCCTTGTTTACTTCTGTGCTTACTTTACTTAAATCTTCACTTGAAGCTTCTGCAGTAATTTGTATCGTTTCTTTCCCGTCTTTATGGAAGATTTCTGTTTGAAGTTGCTTTTCTGAAATAGTTGCAAGGTCTTTTAAAGGAATTGGTCCGTTAATAGGTGAGAGTATGTTTGTATTTAAAATATCTTCTTGTTTGTTAATGGATGCTTTTTTATGTTCTATCATAATAGTTGTTTTTTCATTGTTGATTGAGATTTCCCCAATAGGAGATTTCTTCATAAGGAATGATACTTGTTTTGCTACTAATTCTGGTGTTAAACCGAGTTGTTCCGCTTTTGTTTGATCGATATGAATTTGCCATTCTATTTTAGAGTCTTCTATATTTGTTTTTACTTTAGAGAGAGCGTCCATACTTTTTAGTTTTGTTTCGACGATGTTAGCGGCCTTTTTTAAATTTGTTTCGTTAGTAGCGGTTACGTTAAATTGTAAGTTGTTGCCGCCTCCGGAGTCAGAGTAACTAGTTTTTATATAATCAAGTTCAGCTGGTTCAAAAGCATTTTGCTCTTTTTTTAATTCTTTAATATATTGGTCGATATCAGATCCTTTTTTAAAGACTACAAATATAGTTGCAAGATTGTTTTTAGTTGTCTGTCCCCATTGAGCATCTTCTGCGCTAGATCCCATTCGCAAAATAACATCTGTTACATCAGAATTAGAGAGTAGTTTCTTTTCAAAATCAAAGGCTTTTTGTTTTTTAGCTTCAGAATCATAATCGGTTGGAAATGTCATGTTAACGGATAGCATTGTATCGTCCTCAGACTTTATGTTCGCTTTCGGTAGTAATATGTAGGCTGCAATGGATCCTGCAAACAATAAAAAAGAAGTGAGTAGAATGATAAACTTATGAGAAAGAGCCCACTTTAATGTAGCGACATATCGCGGTGAAGAATGAGAATTGCGACGTTTTGTTTTTTTGAGTAGTAAAAAAGCCATAAGTGGAACAACTGTTAACGCAACGATTAAAGAAGAAAGGATAGAATATACAACTGCTAATACCATAGGTAACATTAGTTTTCCAATTACTCCCGATACGAGACCGATAGGTAAAAAAACGGCGACTGTTGTTAAAGTAGAAGAGGTAATTGCGACTGCGACCTCTTTCGTTGCTTCAAGAATAATATTTTTAGAGAAGGTTTCTTTTTGTAAACGACGGAAAATGTTCTCGATGACAACGATACTATCATCGACGAGACGACCCACAGCAACGGCTAAGCCACCAAGAGTTAGAATGTTAAGTGTGATGTTGGATTGATGGAGTAAAAATAGTGTTAATAAAATAGATAGCGGAATACTAACGACAGCGATGAGTGTTGTTCGGAAGCTGCGTAAAAAGATTAAGATAATGAGAGTTGCAGCAATTGCCCCAAGGATTACTTCTTTGCCCATACTAGTAACAGCATTTTCAACTTGCTCATGAGTTGAAGCTAGAAGTTTAATAGAAAACTGATCTTTATATTGCTTGCTTATATCTTTAATCTTTTTATCAATCTCTTTTCCAATTGCAACCGCGTTTTTACTCGGCTCTTTCATGATGATTAATCCTGTTCCTTCTTCTCCGTTTATGTGCGAGATTGTATCATGATGTTGTTTTAGTTCAATTTGAGCGACATCTTGTAACTTTACTTGAGGTGTAACGGTAATATTTTTAATGTCATTTACATTTTTTATATCTCCGATGACACGAAGGTTGTATTCTTCCTTATTAACAGTAATTGCTCCGGCTGGAGTGGAAGTTTCTTTTCCTTGTAAAACAGCTAATACTTGCTCTGATGTTACGTTTTTATCTTTTAGTTGGTTAGGGTCAAGTACGATGGATAATTCGGAAGTTGATTTTCCGAAAAACATAACATTGGCAACACCGTCAATACTTTCGAGTTGTGGTACGATTTCTTTCTCGATTTGTTTTTCGTCAGCTTTTGAAAATCCGTTCTGCTTCTGGATGGTAATTTGAGCGAGTGGAATCATAGAAGTATTTAATTGGCTAACTACAGGCTTAGTTACATCTTTAGGTAATTTAATTGTATTAATTGTTTTTTCGACTTCGCGTGCCGCGTCTTTCATATTTGCCTTGGATGTATATGCAATGTCGATGCGTGATAATCCCTCGTTTGTGGAAGAAGTGATGCCATCGATATGTTCTAAATTGCGAAATTGTTTTTCAAGGGGATCAGTTACGTCCTTGGCCATCGTTTCAGCATCGAGCCCTTGAGATAATGTCGTGACAGTTATTGCGGGGCTATCGATGCTTGGTAAAAATTCCATAGGTAATTTAGAGCCGGAATAAACGCCAAGTATGGAAATGAGAAAAACCATGATAATAATAGCGGCTCGGTTTTTTAATGAAAATTTTGTTAACCTATCCATAAGATAATTCCTCCATTAGTTTATTTATAGTTTTGTGGGCACTTTCTTACTATATAACAAAAATTGGATATCTTTCATTAATTAAATGTAAAAAAATTCTAACAATAATCTTAAGTTAATATTTCGAGGGGAAGTTCGTTATTTCTGGAAGTAAAGTTCCTGATTGGCGAGAAAAAGCATTAATTAAAGTTTTGCTTTAGTATAGTGGTCTCGTTTTTTGTTACTCTACATTTAAATGGTTATTTGTCCTTCTTAAGTAGAACTGTGGTAATTGTAAAATTTAAAAAGGAGAGGACTAAAGGTTAGGAACTTATTGTGAAATATCGCCTGGTTGATGATAGTGTATAGTAATTTGTATACAATCAAAATGAATGTTTTCAGTAGAAAGGATAATGGTTCTTTCTATAGAAGAAAGTTAGGATAGATAACTTTTTGTGTTTTTTTATAAAAAACACTTGTTATTTAAAAACCATGATGGTATATTAATAAACGTCGCTGATGCGGAAACGCAGAAAACGACAAAAAAGAAATTAAAAAACATAGTTGACATCGAAAAATGAAGATGTTAACATGATGAAGTCGCTTCTGAAGCGGCGGACAAGTTCTTTGAAAACTGAACGAAACAAACAACGTGAACGTCAATTTTTATTTTTAGATGCTAGACAAACTAACTTTATTGGAGAGTTTGATCCTGGCTCAGGATGAACGCTGGCGGCGTGCCTAATACAT